>JAUXGW010000301.1 GCA_030621865.1 Actinomycetes bacterium | reverse complement strand
ACCCAGACACACCACAGCATCAACCTTGGCGGACTCGGCGATCGTCTTGGCTGCAAAGGGAATCTCGAAAGCGCCGGGAACCCACTCCTGGGTGAGGTCCTCCGCAGCGATTGAGAGATATTTCGCGGCCCGCATCACACCTTCGAGCAGGCGCAGTGTGATGGTGTCGTTGAAGCGGCCACAGACCACGGCCACTTTCAGGCCCGCACCATCGAGTTCCGGAGTCGTCGCATCCGCTGCGCGTTGGTTGACTCCCATCAATCAAGACCGTCGATGATGTGACCCATACGCTCTCGCTTGGTGCGGAGGTACTCGATGTTCTCGGGGTTGGGACGAGGCTCGAGTTCGACACGACCGGTGATTTCGAGTCCAAAACCTTCCAGTCCGCCGTACTTCGAGGGATTGTTGGTCATCAGTTGCATCGTGGTGATTCCCAGGTCATTGAGGATCTGCGCGCCAATGCCGTATTCGCGCGAGTCGATGGGGAGACCGAGTTCCAGATTGGCGTCCACAGTGTCGTGGCCTTCTTCCTGGAGGCTGTAGGCACGAATTTTGTGTCCGATGCCGATGCCGCGCCCTTCATGGCCGCGCAGATACACCAAGGCACCCAGTTCGGCCTCGGCGATCTTCTCCATCGCCGCGTGGAGCTGGATTCCGCAGTCACAACGCAACGAGTGGAAGATGTCGCCCGTGAGGCACTCCGAATGCACCCGGACCAGCACGTCGGATTCCCCCTGCACGGCTCCCCGCACAAACGCCACATGCTGTTCACCGTCGACGAGTGACTCGTACACGTAACACGTGAAGTCTCCCCACGGGGTCGGCATCCGGGCCTCGGCGATTCGCTTCACGAGCTTCTCGTTCTGGCGGCGGAACTTGATCAGTTGGGCGATGCTGATCAGCAACAGGTCATGTTCCTCACAGAACTCCACCAGGTCCGGCACTCGAGCCATCGTGCCGTCATCATTGACGATCTCGCAGAGCACTCCTGCGGGATACAGCCCGGCCAGGCGGGCGAGGTCCACGGCCGCTTCGGTGTGTCCGGCGCGCTTGAGCACGCCACCTTCCGAGTAGCGCAGCGGAAAGATGTGACCGGGTCGGGCGAGGTCAGCCGGATTCGTTCCGGGGTCCGTCAGGGCCTGCAGCGTGGCGGAGCGGTCAGCGGCGGAAATGCCCGTGCTGGTTCCGTGCATGTAGTCCACCGTGTACGTGAAGGCTGTCCGGTGGGATTCGGTGTTGTCCCGAACCATCAACGGAATCTCCAGCTCATCGAGACGGTCGCCGGTGAGCGGAGCGCAGATCACACCACTCGTGTGCCGCACGAAGAACGCTATGTTCTCGGCTGTCGCCGCCTCGGCCGCCATGATGAGGTCACCTTCGTTCTCCCGGTCCTCGTCGTCGACGACAACCACGATCTCACCCCGTCCGATGGCTGCCACAGCATCCTCGATCGAAGCAAAGATCGAACCCTCGGCACCCTGTTTCTTCAGTGGTTCACGACTCATCATTGATCTCCTTGGCCACTGCTGGCCGCTTTGCTCACATATCCACCCAGAAGCGATTCCGCATACTTGGCCATGACGTCCATCTCCAGGTTCACGCCGTCGCCCTCACCGCGGACCCCGAGGGTTGTCACTTCACAGGTGTGCGGAATGAGTGCGACAGTGAATCCGTCTTCGAGTACGTCGACAACGGTCAGGCTGACCCCGTCGACGGTGATTGATCCCTTCTCCACCACGTACTTCATCCCCTCGACGGGCATTCGGACCTGTAGCTCAGGCGCCGGGATCACCACTTCGCCAACCGTATCCACATGACCCTGCACGAGGTGGCCACCAAGGCGATCCTCCAGCCTGACGGGTCGTTCCAGGTTCACGGGGTCACCCGGTTGCAGGGATCCGAGCGTGGTACGGCGGAATGTCTCCGGCGAGACATCAGCTTCCCACCATTCGCCCGGTTCCCAGGCCACAACCGTCAAACAGCATCCGTTGACCGCGATGGAGGCACCCAGCACGACGTCATCGAGCACCACTGAGGCGCCAAGACGAATTTTCGGGCCTTCCAGAGCCAGAACAGAGCCGAGTTCTTCCACGATTCCGGTGAACATCAGGCTGCTCCCGGTATCTCGCCAAAACCCGAACCTGCGTCCGGGTCGGGTTCCGGGCGAGGCACGATCTCGAGCCTCAGGTCATCACCCACACGGTTGATCGAACGGAATTGGCCGCGCCAGATGTCGTCGATGTCCCAGGCCCCGGCGCCACTGAAGAGACCCTGAGCGTCATCGCCGCCAAACATGGCCGGGGCGACATAGATCACATATCGGTCGACAAGCCCGGCACGGTGGAAATCTCCCGCAACCCTCGCCCCACCCTCGACAAGCAACTGCATCACACCGCGTTCGCCGAGATCGTCCAGAAGCCCACCAAGATCCCCGCTCATCTCCAGGCAGGGGTGGACCTTGGCGCCCTCGGGAGCCGAGCCGAGCACCACCCGGATTGGATCCAGCGATCCGACCCTGGGCCTGACCGGAGGCAGGTAATCACGAACTGTCAGGGACGGATCGTCTTTGCGGACTGTGGCGGCGCCCACCAGAATCGCATCCGATTCGGCACGGAGTCGGTGCCCGTCAGCGCGTGCTTCAGGCGACGTGATCCATTGGCTGGTTCCGTTTGGTGCCGCTGTCGATCCATCAATGCTCTCGGCAAGTTTCAGAACAACGAACGGTCGACCGGTTCGGCGGTGATGCAGATATGACTCCAATTGGCCTCTTGCGTGGTCCGCACCCATGCCGACGTCCACTTCGATTCCCCCCGCACGCAGTTGCTCGAATCCG
>JAUXGW010000318.1 GCA_030621865.1 Actinomycetes bacterium | reverse complement strand
GAGGCCGTCCAGGCGCTGAAGTCACGCTGGGCCACACATGCTGGGCCGGCGGTCTGCGCCATCGGCTCCCTGGCTGCGGGAATCCTGCAGTCTCCGCTCCTGCTGGCGGTCCTGGTGGCCACAGCCGTGATCGGGGTCCTTGCCCCGACACATCCTGCCGAGGCGACCTACAACTACTTCGCCCGCAAGCGTGGGGCCACAGAGGTTCCGCCAACTCGTGCGGCCCGTCGCCTTGCCTGCGCTCTCGGTGTGCTCATCCTTGGTGGTGCCGCGGTGGCGTTCCTCGCCGGTGCGACCACCCTCGCAATGGCGCTCTCAATCGGCCTGGGCTCGCTGGCACTGTTCGTGGCTGTCACGGGATTCTGCGTCCCTTCGATGGTGTTCACCCTCCTGTGGGGTTCGGAGCGGGCCAAGCAGTACTCATTCGTTGACGCTGCCCGCATCCCCCGCCATCAGGGCGCCGGCCGCCGACCAGCGCAGACAGCTGCCAAGGAGCCAGAGCAGACAGCCGCCAAGGAGACAGTGTCGGTTGGCTGAGAACAACCTCGGCGACCCGGTCGCCGGATCAACACCAGAGCCGAGGCCAATACGGCTGGGACTGAGGGAGAACCTCCCTCAGTTCTTGCTGTTGGTGGCCGTCAACGCGCTCGTCGGCGGAATGGTCGGCCAGGAACGAACCGTTCTGCCGCTGCTGGCCGAGGACACGTTCGGCATAACTGCCTTCTCGGCGATGCTCACCTTCATTCTCGTGTTCGGGGCGGTGAAGGCTGTCACGAACTTCTTCGCCGGGGCACTCTCGGATCGGTACGGCCGAAAGCCGGTGCTGGTAGCGGGTTGGCTGATCGGGATCCCGGTGCCATTCATGCTGATCTGGGCACCCTCATGGGGATGGGTCGTGGCGGCGAATGTGCTGCTGGGAATCAACCAGGGGCTTACCTGGTCGACCACGGTGATCATGAAGATCGACTTGGTGGGTCCGCGCCGCCGTGGGTTCGCCATGGGTTTCAACGAGGCGGCCGGGTACGGGGCGGTCGCCCTGACGGCTCTCGCCACCGGCTACATCGCCTCGGAGTACGGCCTGCGGCCAGAGCCGTTCTACCTGGGCATCGCATTCGCCGCCCTGGGCCTTGGCCTTTCCACGTTCTTCGTGCGGGAAACGCGCGGTTTTGCGGAACTGGAGGCTGCGACTCATCCCACGAACGGTGCTGGATCGACTGCCTCGGTCAGTACTTCCGAAGTGTTCTGGCTTGTGAGCTTCAAGGACAAGGCCATGTCGGCCTGCTCGCAGGCGGGGCTGGTGAACAACCTCAACGACGGACTTGCCTGGGGTGTGTTCCCCATCTACTTCGCGGCTGCAGGGTTGCCCCTGGGAAGAATCGGAATGCTCGCAGCCTTGTATCCGGCGGTGTGGGGATTGGGGCAACTGGGAACAGGTGCGCTGTCCGACCGGATCGGCAGAAAACCGCTGATCACCGCAGGCATGTTCGTTCAAGCGGTCGGGATCGCGTTGGTGGCTGCCACTGAAGGGTTCGGACCGTGGGCGTTCGCTGCGATGGTTCTGGGTGCCGGAACCGCAATGGTCTATCCGACACTTCTGGCGGCAGTCGGGGATGTGGCGCATCCGAGTTGGAGGGCTCGGGCCGTGGGCGTCTACCGGTTGTGGCGAGATGCCGGGTTCGCGGTGGGAGCATTGTTGGTGGGGATTCTGGCCGACTCGTGGGGCGCCACCTTCGCCATCTGGGTGGTGGCTGCGCTGACTGCGGTGTCGGGTCTGGTTGTGCTGTTGCGGATGTATGAAACCCATCCGCCAAGTGCGCGGGTGGGTGGTGAGTCCGTGGGTGAGCCGGTCGGTTGACCGGCTGAGGGTGCGGGGCGCCCCGATCGTCCGATCGTGTGGGGCCATGCGGCTATCCCGTCCTGTCAGTCGGCGGGTGCGTTATTGGGCCGGGGTCCCGATCGCGAGTCGGGCCAGAACCTCCCGACCCGGTGCACACTCGGCGGTCAGGACCTTCACCTCAGCAGGCTCCAGGCAGTCGGCGCGGGTGTTGACCGGCCGACGGACCATTGCCTGGGCGCGGGCCGCGAATCCGGAGTCGGGAGGAAGATCGAGATGGTCGGAGATCTCCAGGAGCACCTCGGCGGTGTCCCGGATCAGATGCTCGAACGAAACGTTGAGCACCCGCTCCGGGGCCACGCCGGCCAGGCCCTGCTCGCCGTTGGCGAGTTGGTCCGACCAGTAGCGACCGAACCAGGCCAGCTCGGTGGGAGCGTCGAGGCGTCGCGCCAGGTCCGTGCGCGGATCGTCGGGTCGGTCGGGAGGCGCCGGGCCGTAGAGCAACTGGACCGCCAGCCGGTAGAAGGGATGCGCACGCATGGACAACGCCACCTCGGGTCCGTCGCGGTGGAGATGCACGAACCGGGCGTCCGGGAAGACCCGAGCCAGTTCGCCCACGTAGTCGATCGACGAGCCGCTCCGCTCCACCCACACGTTCGACCCCTGATTGCCGGCCAGCCGATCGAACAGCGCCCGGTAGTGCTCGGCGACTCCGGCGTCGGGCCGCG
>JAUXGW010000324.1 GCA_030621865.1 Actinomycetes bacterium | reverse complement strand
CGTATGAAACTCGTTGAATCGGTGCCCTTTGGAAACGGCGCGATCCGCCTCGTCTACGAAATCCAGCCGTAAGCAACGGGGCCCGCAAGGGATCGGTCCACACCGCTGGGTACACCCTCTGTCTGCGGCGACCACTCCCCTATCCGCGATACACCGGACCCCATTGCACGCATGTGGTCTGCGGGTGACCAGATCTCAGAGCGCACAGATCTCAGAGCGCACAGACCCCTGGATTCACAGACGCTTGGCCGACCGGGCACAACCTTCGGTATCGGTCACCTGATGGTTCGAGGTTTGCGGGGATGCCAGCTCTGCAGCATGTGCATGTAGTTGAGCCGTTCGAACTCGTGGGGATTCGCGACGTTGTCGAGTGCTGTGGCGCCACGAGCCTCGTCGAGGTTCTGGTAGCCACGCAGGTCGAGCCACTCGGTGAGTTCGCTGTGGATACGCTGGAGCTGGCGGGGTCCGTCCTCGAGAAGGGCGGAGACCAGCTGCACGGCGTCGGCACCGCACAGGATGGCCTTGGCGGCGTCGGTGCCGAGGTGGACTCCTCCGCTGGAGGCGAGAGACAGGTTGGTGCGCCCATGCACGATGGCCAGGGCGTGCAGACGCAGCGGCAACTCGGCTGAGGTGGAGCGGTGGAGGTGTCGGTCGATGTCGAGGGTCTCGAGATCGACGTCCGGTTGGTAGAAACGGTTGAACATCACCACTCCCGCAGCTCCCGCCTCGGCTAGGCGAGCGACGAAACTGGGGACCGACGCGTAGAACGGTGACAGCTTCACTGACACCGGCACCCTCGTTGCGGCGACGACCTCGCGGACAACATGGAGTTGGCGCAGCTCGATGTGCTCACCGGTCTCCGAGAGGTCGGTGGCGATGTCGTAGAGGTTCAGCTCGATCGCGGCCGCTCCAGCCTCCTGGAGTTGCTCGGCGTAACCCGTCCAGCCGCCCGGGGTAACCCCGTTGAGGGACGCGATCACGGGAACGTCGAGCTCCGATGCGAGCGTGGTGACGAGGTTGAGTGTTGGTGTGGAAGCAACAGAGAACACGTCGGTTTCAGGCAGGAACGACCGGGCCTCGGCGTTGGTGTCGATGTAGCTGTCGAAGAACCGGTGGGCGGCCACCTGATCGGCGATCAGTTGTTCTTCGAACAGCGAGGCCATGACGACCGCTCCGGCACCGGCATCGACGAATCGGCGCGCGGCAGATGGGGTGCTGCACAAGGGTGAGGCGCCCACGATGAGCGGGCTTCGGAGCCGTAGGCCCATCCAGTCACATTCGAGGTCAACCATCGGAATCCTCCGGTGTTGGAAGGCGTATCTCGGCGAGCTGTTCGTAGATCGCGTGCCGGTCCATCGCTGCGGCCTCCGCGGCGTCCACGAGACGCTCGAAACGTTCTGGATCGCGGAGCTCAACCATGCGGAACCGCGCTTCTTCACGCATGTAGGCACGCATGGGAACCGAGAGCGGGTCGGCATCTATGTGCAGTGGTGGCTCGCCTGCGGCGACGCGTCCCGGGTCGAATCGGTAGAGAGGCCAGGCCCCGCTGTTGATCGCCCTGGCCTGTTGGGTCGGCGCATGCGCCAGGTCGTAACCGTGGGCGATGCACGGACTGTGGGCGATGATGAGCGACGGACCCGGATGGGCCTCGGCTTCGAGGAAAGCCATCACGGTCTGGCGGTTGCGTGCCTGCATCGCCACGCTGGCGACGTAGACATGGCCGTACGTCATCGCCAAGCGGCCAAGATCCTTCTTGGCGGTTTCCTTGCCTGCCGAGGCGTACTTGGCAACCGCTCCCAGCGGGGTTGCCTTCGATGCCTGGCCGCCGGTGTTGGAGTACACCTCGGTGTCGAGGACCAATATGTTGACCTTCCGGTTCGAGGAAAGCACATGGTCCAGGCCCCCGTAGCCGATGTCGTAGGCCCATCCGTCGCCGCCGACGATCCACAGCGACCGTGGCACGAGATGATCCGCCAACCGGTCCAGCTCGGCAGCGGTTTCAGAGCCGCCCACCACGTCTCGGGCGGCATCTCGAGTGGTTGCATCCGGGGTGGCAGTTTCCGGGGCGGCGGCGATCTCGGCCAGGAGCTCACGGAGTTCAGTGATCTCGGTTCGGCGGGTGGCGATCGACTCGGCGTCTCCGTCACAAGGTGCGCTCAACGCGTCAACCAGGCGGTCAGGCAACAGCGGTGCGACCCGGAACAGCAGCAGTTCGGCACGGGCTCTCTGCGCGTCGACTCCGAGACGCATTCCGAAGCCGAATTCTGCGTTGTCCTCGAACAGGGAGTTGTTCCAGGCCGGACCCCGCCCATCAGGCCCGGTTGTGTACGGCATCGTGGGGAGGTTGGCACCGTAGATCGAGGAGCAACCGGTGGCGTTCGCGATCACCAGGCGGTCACCGTAGAGCTGGGTCAGCAACCGCAGATACGGAGTATCGCCGCAGCCGGCTCATGCCCCGGAGAACTCGAACAGCGGATGAA
>JAUXGW010000321.1 GCA_030621865.1 Actinomycetes bacterium | reverse complement strand
TCATTACTCCTGGCGCCGCCGCAGAAGGTCGGAGGGTGATCGAAGCCGAAGCGGCAACTCACGATCGAGAAATCGACTCCGAACACTTCGGGGTCCTGATTCCGTATCTGGAGGGACCGGTGCCGGAGGCCCTGGCTGACTTTGTCGAGAAGCGTTATCCGGACTCGAATCCCGCGGACGTGGTCGCCTCGAGTCCACAGAGGGCAGCAGAACTGATCGAACAATTCGTTGATGTGGGGTTTTCCAAGTTTGTGTTTCACCCATTTGCTCCGCCTGCAGATTGGACCGAGAGCCTCGAATCGCTGGCAGAGGCAGTGTTCCCACTCCAGACCTAGGTTTTCGGTTCCAGACTCGGGTACTGACTCCAGACTCAGGTTTCGACTGCAGACCTGGGTTTCCACCCCTGACCTGGGTTTCCACCCCTGACCTGGGTTTCCACCTCAGGCGAAGGTCTCCACCCCAGATTCGGCGCTTTCCGGTGACGAGAATCTGGTGACGTGGATTCAGTGGAGAGGGCCGGAAGCGTCCCTCAGGTTCGGAGCATTGCGACCAGTGTGGGTGGCGATGATTTCCGCCCAGATGGACACCGCAACTTCCTCGGGAGTTCGTGCTCCCAGGTCGAGCCCGATGGGAGCGTGCAGCCGTCCCAGATCCTCGTGGGTTGCGCCGGCCTCAATGAGTTTCCTTTGACGCTTCTGTTGAGTGGATCTGGAACCCATGGCTCCTATGTAGCCAACCTCTGTCGAGAAGGCTGCGATAGCTGCGGGTACGTCGAACTTCGGGTCGTGGGTGAGTATGCAGATGGCGTCCCGGTTTCCCAGCGACTTGGTCTGCGGATCCTGTTCGATCTGTTCCAACAGTCGATGCGGCCAGTCCACGATCACTTGATCAGCCATTGGAAAGCGCTCTCTGGTGGCGAAGGCCTCGCGGGCGTCGCAGACCGTGATGCTGTATCCCATGATCGAACCGATCCGGGCCAGTGCTGCCGTGAAATCGACGGCTCCGAAGATGAGCATTCGTGGCGGCGGAGCGAATACCTCGATGAATACGGTCAGGTCTTGCTGATTGACTTCGCCCCGGGACCCGTAGTGGCGAATCTCGTTCTGACCCAGTTCGAGGCAACCGATCGAATCCCTCGCAACGACTCGATCAAGATCTGGGTTGCCGAGGGAACCCTGCACAGTCGGTTCAGCGGGCGTTGCCGAAGTCCCTACGAGGATCTTGGCACCAGGATGCGGTCCGTCCACCTCGGTGGCAATTGCCACCGGTCGACTCGCTCTCAACTCTGTCGCCAGTCGATTGAAAAGTTGGCCGGCCATCACCAGTCCAGCGGTTCGAGGAAGAGGTGGACTGTCCCACCGCAGGTCAGGCCCACTTCGATTGCCTCGTCGTCGCTGTATCCGAATGAGACCATTCTGCGCTCACCGGTCCGGAGGATTTCGAGTGCTTCGGTGATCACCGCACCCTCAACACATCCGCCGGACACGGAACCGAGTACTTCGCCGGCACCATTGACTGCCATGGTCGCCCCGGGAGCCCGCGGTCCTGAACCTTCAACATCGACGACCCGCGCAAGGGCGATTTCATGTCCGGCCTCTTTCCAGCGCTCCAGATCATCGAGAAGTTCCCTCATTCGTGATCACGTCCGTTGGCCGCGGTCGCTGGGTTGATCGGAAGCTGGGCCATGGCAATCAGTGTCCCACGGACATGGGCCGAGGGCGTGCTGCATGAGGCAGACTGGCTCCACCATGACGGGGCCAATCACCACGCCGCGGGTCCTGAATTCGGAGTGAAAAACGGATGAAAGAACTGAATGACACACCTGCCTCTCTGGTGGAGGTGCACATCACGATCAACGGCTCGCCTACCACGACCGAGGTTGAGCCACGTCAACTGCTGGTGCAGCACATCAGGGAGGATCATCACCTGACCGGCACTCATGTGGGATGCGACACCTCGAACTGTGGCGCCTGCACCGTGTTGCTCGATGGCAAGGCGGTGAAGTCCTGCACCGTGCTGGCGGTCCAGGCTGATGGCCACGAAGTCGAAACCGTGGAGAGCCTTGCCGCCCCGGACGGCACACTCAACCAGTTGCAGGAGGGGTTTCGTCTCGAACATGGGCTCCAGTGCGGATTCTGCACCCCGGGAATGCTCATGGCCTGCACAAGCCTTCTCGCTGACAATCCTGATCCGGGTGAATCGGAGATTCGCGAGTCCCTCGAAGGGAACCTGTGCCGCTGCACCGGTTACGAAATGATTGTTCGCTCGGTTCGATGGGCCGCCGAACATCGGAATGGGCCGGAGGGTCAATCATGATTCCTTCCAAGTTCGACTACCTGCGGGTCGACTCCGCTGCGGCAGCAATAGCTGCTCTCACGCAATACGGATCCGAAGCCAAACTGCTGGCGGGTGGCCACTCGTTGTTGCCTCTCATGAAGCTGAGGTTGGCGAACCCCGAGGTTCTGATCGACATGGGCCCCATCGATGACCTTCGCTACATCAGGGA
>JAUXGW010000280.1 GCA_030621865.1 Actinomycetes bacterium | reverse complement strand
TTCTGCGAGGTGGGGGGCACGATGTCTGCATCCATGATGGTGCCCTCAGGGTCAAGTTCGTAACGGTGCCACAGCATCCCGCGGGGAGCTTCGGTCCATCCATACCCGACGCCTGCGCGAGGAACCACTTCGACCGCAGGAGCATCCGGCCGTTCGTAGTTCTCGATGATGCGCAAGGCTTCCGAACAGGCCTGCACGATCTCGACCGCCCGCACGATGATTGACCGGAATGGATTGCGCTCGCTGGGCTCGAGTCCGGCATCGGATGCGGCCGCCAGCGCCTCAGGACCCAGCAGGGCGTGGCTCAGGGCGAATCGGGCCATTGGCCCGACCAGGTACTCACCGCGTTCCAGCAGGTGTGCGTGCAGGGCGGTTGAGTGTTCGACCTGATTCTCGATCACGTGGTCGGTGAACTCATCCGCAGAGATGTCGAGTCCCCGGGTGGAGCGGAAGCGCCCGCCCATCATCGCGTACTCGTCGGGATGGCATAACGCTGCGAGTTCCAGTTCATGGCCGACATCGGGAAAGTCGAATCCTGCCACCCAGGCCACCGTGTTCATCGCCGTGTCGAGTGCAGAACGGAGTCGCTCGGCCAGGGGAGCGAGGTCCTTGCGCGTCGGCACCCGGTAGAACCCACCCACCTTGACGTTCACCGGGTGGATGGCGCGGCCGCCGACCACCTCGAGGATCTCGTTGCCGACCTTCTTGAGGTCGAGTCCGGCAGTTACGAGGTCGCGGTGATCGGCAGCGAGCTCAATGGCGTTTTCATATCCGAGGAAGTCAGGGGCATGCAGCAGGTAGAGGTGCAACGTGTGGCTTTCGATCCATTCTCCGCAGTACAGGAGCCGACGCAGGTCGCGCAGCGGACCGTCGACGGTCACCCCGCAAGCGTCCTCGATAGCGGTGCATGCGCTCATCTGGTAGGCGACCGGACAGATGCCGCAGATCCGCGCCGTGATGTCGGCTGGTTCGGTGTAGCGACGTCCCCGGAGGAACGCCTCGAAGAATCTTGGAGGTTCGTAGATCCTCAATTGAACGTCGTGAAGCCGGCCGTCCCTCACCTCCACGTACATTGCGCCCTCACCCTCGACGCGGGCGAGGGCATCAACCTTCAGGGTCCGGCTCGCTGGTGATCGGTGAGTCACGGCTGGTCCTCGGTCGGGGTCGGGGTCGTGGCGCTTCGAGGGTAATCGCGGAGTTCGGCCGACCAGGCGTTGAACGTGTGCATGGCCAGCTCGATGTCGTGTTCGTCCATGCCGTGCCGTCGCAGTTCGACGGCAACACTGGAGACGTTCGCCGACTCCGAAGGTCCGAAGCAGCCGTAACACCCGCGATGATACGTGGGGCACAACGCTCCGCAGCCGGCGTGGGTGACAGGTCCGAGGCACGGCACTCCCTGGGCGACCGTCACGCACACGTTGCCACGGAGCTTGCATTCGACACAGACGCTGTGACTCGGGATTACCGGGGGGCGACCATTCGTGAACGCGGCAATCACCTCGAGAAGTTGGTTCTTGTCGATCGGACAGCCACGGAGTTCGAAGTCGACCTTCACATGATCGGAAATGGCGGTTGACTGCTCGAGTGTGGAGATGAACTGGGGTTGGGCGTAGACGATGCCGAGGAACTGCTCCACGTCGCTGAAATTGCGCAATGCCTGTATCCCCCCGGCGCTGGCGCACGCGCCGATGGTGACCAGGCGGGTCGAACGGCGTCGCACGTCCTGGATGCGATCCAGATCCTCGGGAGTACTGACCGAACCCTCCACGAGTGAGAGGTCGTAGAAACCCTTGCCGCCGTCCCCGACAGCGCCGGCTTCGAGGAAGTACGCCAGCTCGACCCGTTCGGCCACGGTGAGGAGTTCGTCCTCGCAGTCCAGAAGGGTCAGCTGGCAGCCGTCGCAGGACGAGAACTTCCAGACAGCGACCCGGGGACGTTCCTGCGCCATCTCGCTGCTGGGTGGAGGACTCACAACTCCCTCACTTCCATCAGTTGAGCGAGTTCGGGATAATCGAAAACAGGACCGTCACGACAGATCAGGTGTGGTCCGTACTGGCAATGGCCGCAGTGGGCAATGGCGCACTTCATGTTGCGCTCGGCAGACAGTTGGACCCTCTCCGGGCGAAGGCCGAAGTCGATCAACGACCTGGCGCTGAAGCGCATCATCACCTCGGGGCCGCATACGAATGCGACCGTGCGGCCGGCGTCGAGGTCGAGACCGTCGACCAGATTGGTCACGACGCCGACGTGGCCGTCCCAACCACGCGGTGCCGAGTCGACCGTGACGGTCACGTCCACTCCCGGCACTGCCGACCAGGTGGCCAGATCCGAAGTGAAGCACAGCTCCGAGCTGCGTCGGGCACCGACAAGCAGTTGCACGGACCTGTTTTCATCGCGTTGTTCGATCAGGAGCTGGATCAGTGGTCGCAGGGGAGCGAGGCCGATGCCTCCGGCCATCACCACGACGTCCATTCCCGCCGCCCGGTCCACGTTCCAGTGTGTGCCGAAGGGACCGCGGACACCAACGGCGTCCCCCGCGCCCAGGGCGTTCAGGGCCTCGGTGTTCCCGCCGACCGCCCGCACGGTGTGCTCCAGGCTCCCATCTCGCCCGATGCCGCTCACCGATATGGGCACCTCACCCACACCGAATGCCGACAGCATGTGGAACTGTCCGGGCCGGGCTCGATCAAGAGCGACCACGTCCGCGTCGGGGATGCTGGTCAGCGTGACTGTGTCGCGGGTCTCCCGTCGTTGATCAATGACCCGGTACCTCATCGGGACCATCGGTGCTGCCTGGGGGTCGGGCAGCTTCACGGGGGGCTTCCGTAGAGATCGAGGAGCTGAACCTGGACGCCTTCCAGCCGGTGCGCCATCGCCCGGGCGACGCGAACGATGAGTTCGTGGCTCAGCTCGGGATCGGCATCACACGCTCGACGCACAGCCTCAGCGTCGAATGCGATTGCCTGAGTCGACTCGAGAGCCACGGCGTCGAAGTGCCAGACGTACGGCGGGAACAGCCACGACCAGCCCACGAGTTGGCCACTGCCGAGTGTCGCAACGATCAGCGGACCGCGCCCGGGGGCGTGGAGTTCAATCGCGACGAGACCGTGCTCGATGACGAAGAATTCTTCAGCTGTCCTGCTCTCGTGGGCAAGGAAGTCGCCGCGGCCAATCGTGATCTCCCGAGCACACTCGGAGAGT
>JAUXGW010000032.1 GCA_030621865.1 Actinomycetes bacterium | reverse complement strand
ACCGGTATCACTGCGGCCGTGGAACTGGCCCGCGACCGCTGGCCGGCGAGAACGGTTCACGTGGAATGCGACACCTTCGATCAGTGTGTCGAGGCCATCAATGCGGGTGCCGACGCGGTTCTTCTCGACAACATGATCACCGCCGAGGTCACGCGTTGCGTTGATGCCGCCGCCTCGATCCAGGGTGATCTGCCCCGCAGAACTCTGCTGGAGGTGTCCGGGGGCATAACACTGGACACGGTGGCCGGATATTCCGCCACGGGTGTTGACCAGATATCGGTTGGTGCAATCACAAACTCTGCACCTGTACTGGACATTGGCCTGGACCTCGCCTGAGGAGATGAAGTGCTGCTCGTAATCGACGTTGGGAATACCCAGACTGTTGTCGGTCTCTATGACTCCGGCCAGCAGAGCCATGAACTCGTGGATCACTGGCGCATGGCCACCCGAGCGGACCGCACCGGTGACGAATTGTCCTTGCTCCTTCGTCAACTTCTCGGGAGCCGCGGCCTCAGCTTCACCGAGGACATTGCCGGGGTGGCGGTTTGTTCGGGCGTGCCGAACATCACCTATGAACTCCGTCGCCTGTGCGAGCGATATCTGAAGGTGGAACCGGTGGTCCTTGGCGCCGGTGTCCGAACCGGCATGCCGGTTCTGTACGACAATCCCAAAGAGGTGGGCGCGGACCGAATCGCCAACGCAGTGGGTGCATACGATCTCTACGGTGGGCCCACGATCGTGGTGGACTTCGGAACGGCCACCACGTTCGATGTGATTTCGGGAAAGGGTGAGTATCTGGGGGGAACGATCTTCCCCGGCATCGAGATCTCGATGGATGCTCTCTATGGCCGGGCCGCTGCCTTGCGGCAGGTGGAACTGGTGGAACCCCGAAGTGTGATCGGCAAGACCACGGTGGAGTCGGTCCAGTCCGGCGCTATCTACGGGTACTCCTCGATGGTCGACGGCATGTGCACCCGAATCGAAGCCGAGCTTGGTGACAGCACCGTGGTGGCCACCGGAGGCCTGGCGAGTCTGATCGCGCCGGTGACCCAATCGATCGAATACGACGAGCCGTGGCTGACGCTGCACGGGCTTCGTCTCATCTGGGAGAAGAATCAGCAAAGTGAGTGAACAGCAAGCGGATCCATCCAGCTACGAACAGCCATACTCCCACGAGGTCGAAAACACGGTTGCTGAGATCATCGGCAGACACGGCGACATCGAGGCGGGCACCGAGACGGGCGAACAGGTGTCGATTGCCGGACGCCTGATGTTGCGTCGCGTTCAGGGCAAGCTGGCCTTCGGCACCCTGGCCGATGCAACCGGTCGGATTCAGCTCTTCGCCCCTTCGAAGGTCACGCCCGCGTTCGAGCAGTTCTGTGAACTCAACCTCGGCGACTGGATCGGAGTGTCCGGTGAGGTGATGGCCACCCGCCGGGGTGAGCTGTCGGTGAAGGTGGAGTCGTGGACTCTGCTGGCCCCCACCCAGCGCCCGTTTCCGGACAAGTTCCATGGCCTCACAGACGTGGACACCCGATACCGGCAGCGGTACGTGGACCTGTGGGTCACAGAGGAGGCCCGCCAGACATTCGTGCTTCGAAGCCGGGTGCTGTCGTTGCTGCGACGATTCCTGGAGGAACGCGGATACCTGGAGGTGGAGACGCCGGTGTTCCACCCGATTCCCGGCGGTGCACTCGCCAAGCCGTTCATCACACATCACAACGCGCTCGACGTGGATCTCTACCTGCGGATCGCACCGGAGCTCTTCCTGAAGCGTTTGGTGGTGGGCGGATTCCCCAAGGTCTTCGAGGTTGCCCGGGTGTTTCGCAACGAAGGCATCTCCAACCGCCACAATCCCGAGTTCACGATGATGGAGTGTTACGAGGCCTACGGCGACTACTCCACCTACATGGACCTCACCGAAGAACTCGTGGGGCACCTCGCCGAGGAACTTTGCGGGTCAACCAGGATTTCCCACGACGGTCGGGATCTGGATCTTTCTGCTCCCTGGAAACGGGCGACCATGGCCGAACTCACTTCCGAACGTGTCGGAACCGAGGTCTCTGTGCACACCTCCGTGGAGGACTTGCGGGAACTTTGCGACACGCACGGGGTGCCCTGGAACGATTCCCATGGTTCCGGGAAGTTGCTGCTGGAGTTGTTCGAGAAGACCACCGAGCACGAGCTCTGGGATCCGACCTTCGTCATGGACTACCCGGCCGAGGTCTCACCACTGTCGCGGCCTCACCGCGAGGACCCGGAACTGGTTGAACGGTTCGAGTGCATTGTGGTTGGTCGCGAGATGTGCAACGGGTTCAGCGAGTTGACTGATCCAGTGATTCAGCGTGAGCGCTTTGAAGCCCAGGATGCTCAACGGGCCGACGGCGACGAAGAGGCCATGGCTCTGGATCAGGATTACCTGCGCGCCCTCGAGTACGGGCTCCCGCCGACGGTTGGCCTGGGTATTGGCATCGACCGATTGGTGATGATGCTGGCCGACGTGCAGACCATCCGCGACGTTGTTCTCTTCCCGACTCTGCGCCCCGAGGTGCTGGACCACCGGGAGCAGTCACCCCAGGATCCCTGATGCAGCCCATCCAGGAGGATCCCGGAAAACGTGAGCGGTTTCCGGCCGACAAGGAAATCATTCTGGAAGTCCATGGGCTGCGGGCAGGATATTCACGCGATGTTGCGGTGATCGACGACCTGTCGCTCGAGGTCAGGAGTGGCGAAATTCTCGCTCTCCTCGGGCCGAGTGGTTGCGGCAAGACGACCTTCCTGCGGTGTCTCGCAGGCCTCGAAGTTCCCTCAGCCGGAAGGATCGTCCTCGGTGACCGACCTCTGTATGAAGGCGATGAAGGCTCCAATCCGGTGATCGTTCCGCCCGGCGATCGAAACATCGGAATGGTTTTTCAGGACTGGGCTCTTTTCCCGCACATGACAGTTGCCGCGAATGTCGGGTTCGGAGTATCCGAGCGCGTCCGTGACAAGCGGGAGCGCGTCTCCGAAGCTCTCGACCTGGTCGGGATTGCCGAACTGGCGGATCGACTGCCGGAAGATCTGTCCGGCGGTCAGCAGCAGCGCACCGCGGTGGCCAGATCAATCGCACAGAAGCCGGAGCTGTTGTTGCTCGACGAACCATTCAGCAACCTCGACGCTTCACTTCGCTCGAGCGTGCGATCCGAAATCCGCGGGCTGCTCAGTGAGGCGGGCATGACCGCCGTCCTGGTCACCCATGACCAGGACGAGGCTTTTGTTCTGGGGGATCGTGTGGCTGTGATGAAGGACGGCCGGATTCGCCAGGTCGGAACTGCCCGCGAGATCTATCAGCGACCGGCTGATCCCTGGGTGGCCGGATTCGTCGGGGAGGTGAATCTTCTCGCCGGCAACTCGGATGGAGTCGAGGCGACGGTCCTGGCAGGGCACAACGTGGAAGTGTTCGATCCGAGCGGAGGTCCAGCCCCCGTTGGTGATGTTGTCGTGGCGATCCGCCCGGAACAACTCTCCGTTGGAAGGGTTTCGCCTGAAAGGGTTTCGCTGCCCGAGGCCGACCTGGTGGCCCGGAGGGAATTCCGCGGACTGGGGACGCTGCTGTACATCGAGATGGCCAACGGTGAACTGGTGAAGGTTCTGTACACAGGTCCACCGGAGGATGAGCCGGAAATGCACGTGCGTGTTCACGCCGAAGGCGGTCCTTTCCCGGCGTTCGCGGCAGATGATCCGTCGTTGGAGGTCTAACCTGCCCCGCATGCTGATTGTTTCTGGTTCATTGACCTTCGATCCCTCGGATCGTGATGCAGCGGTGGAACTGATCGCCGCCGTCACCGAGGCCACGCGAGCCGAAGAGGGCAACCTTTCATACGGGATGTACGAAGACACCCAGGAGTCCGGTTCCTTCCGCATCTACGAGGAGTGGGCCGATGACGATGCACTGGCGCTCCACATGACCTTGCCGCACATGGCGGAGTTCCTCGGAGCAGCGGGTGGTCTGAACATTCTCGGCATGTCAATCTTCAGTCACGAGGTCACGAACAGCACCAAGGTGATGTGATTCCCGGCTGATTCGACGTTGTCGTCTACTGGATCTTGTCTACCGTGTCTCGTCGACCTGAGCTTCAGGCCGCGGCTGACTCGACGCTTTCGAGCAGATAGTCCGCAGCGGCGTTGAGCCCGACGATCCCCGGACTCGCCGGCAGGTCACCAAGCGCAGAATGCCCCGCCTGAGCGAACTCCCGTGCCCGGTCGATCGTCTGGCGGATGCCGTCTCCGGAGCGGACCATGTCGAGCGCCCGCAGACGGGCTGACTCATCCAGGGTGCCGCCGAGCAAGGACTTCAATTCGCTGTTGGGCCTGCTGCCGGCGTTGCCGCTGCCACTCATCTCGATGAGTACGGGCAGGGTATACACGCCTTCTTCGAGATCGTGGCCTGCCGGCTTGCCGAGAGCCTCGTCGGTGGACACCAGATCGAGAACGTCGTCGACCAACTGGAACGCAGTGCCGTAGGCGTGACCGAAGGTGGTCAGGGCGTCGATGTGCCCCGACGGCAGTTCGGACACAATCGCGCCGATTCGACATGATGCAGCCAGAAGACTGGCGGTTTTGCCATTGATCGATCGGAAGTACACGTCTTCGGTTCGATCGATGTTGTAGGTGTACTGAAGCTCGAGCAACTGGCCTTCACAGAGGCTTCCGATCGTGGCAGCCAGGAGTCCGGCGACTTCGGTACCCAGTCCAGCGGCGAGTTCAGAGGCCCGTGCAAGCAGAAAATCTCCGGCGAGGATCGCCCGGTGGTTGCCCCAGCGGGAATTGACGCTCTCCAGAGCCCGGCGGACCTCGGCTTCGTCCATCACGTCGTCGTGGTAGAGAGAACCGAGATGCACCAGCTCGACTGCCACTCCACCCGTGACCGCCTCGGGGGATGCTGGTTGATCTTCCACGAAGGCAGTTGCGGCCGCAGCCATGCAGAAGCCGGGGCGTACGCGTTTCCCGCCCCCTGCGATCAGATGTGAGGCAATTTCGGTGAGAAAACCCTCGCGCGATTGCGCGGAGTCAACCAGCTGCGCTTCGACACGCTGGAGGTCACCTGCCATGGAGGGCATCACCTGAAGGGGATTGTGGCTCGCCACGAGAGGTGATCGTACTGCCTCGCGTCGGCTCTCAGGGATTCCGACGGTGCCATTGGCACCGGATCAGGCGGCCGCTGGCACCGGATCAGGCATCCGTGGGCGTTTCCCGGGTCAGGGCTTGGCCGGGGTCCGGGAGGTACCAGCCAGCCGTTGGGTTGTGCCAATCCGTGGATCTGAGGCGGGACGTGCAACTGATTCGTTCAGATGACCCCGGTTGGTTCAGATGGCCCCTGGCCAGAAAACCCAAGCCCGGCCGCCGCAGGTGGGACCGGAGGAATACCCAAGTAACCCGGGAAGCTCCTGTCGCATATGGGCGTTACACTGTTCAGACACATATCGGAGGCATCCAGGTTGTTTGAACGGTTCACAGACAGGGCACGGCGCGTCGTCGTACTGGCTCAGGAGGAAGCGCGCCTCCTCAACCACAACTACATCGGCACCGAACACATCCTGCTCGGGCTGATCCACGAGGGTGAAGGGGTGGCAGCCAAGTCTCTCGAGTCCTTGGGGATTTCGCTTGAAGCGGTACGTCAGCAGGTCGAGGAACTCATCGGCCAGGGCGGATCATCACCTTCAGGGCACATCCCGTTCACTCCCCGCGCCAAGAAGGTGCTCGAGCTGTCCCTGCGCGAAGCGCTGCAGCTCGGGCACAACTACATCGGCACCGAGCACATTCTGTTGGGACTCATCCGCGAGGGCGAAGGCGTCGCGGCGCAGGTGCTCGTGAAGCTCGGAGCGGACCTCTCGCGTGTTCGCCAGCAGGTGATCCAGCTTCTCAGCGGCTACCCGGGTTCCGACCAGCCGGAAGGTGAGGCCGGTTCGGGTGCCGGCGCGGAGAAGGCAACCGCAGGCGGGGCCTCCGGTGGCGATCCAGCCTCCGGTTCGCTCGTTCTCGACCAATTCGGCCGCAACTTCACACAACTTGCCCGCGACAAGAAGCTTGATCCTGTGATCGGGCGGGAGCGCGAGACCGAACGGATGATGCAGATCCTGTCGCGTCGAACCAAGAACAATCCGGTTCTCGTGGGTGAGCCGGGAGTGGGCAAGACCGCCATCGTTGAGGGACTCGCTCAGGCGATCGCCGACGACCGTGTGCCGGAAACCCTGCATGCCAAGCAGCTGTACACACTCGATCTCGGGGCGTTGGTTGCCGGTTCGCGCTATCGCGGTGATTTCGAGGAACGGCTCAAGAAGGTCCTCAAGGAGATCAAGACCCGGGGCGACATCATCTTGTTCATCGACGAGATTCACACCTTGGTTGGTGCTGGTGCGGCCGAAGGTGCCATCGATGCCGCAAGCATTCTCAAGCCGATGTTGGCTCGCGGTGAACTCCAGACCATCGGCGCCACGACACTCGACGAGTACCGCAAGCATCTCGAGAAGGATGCTGCGCTCGAGCGTCGTTTCCAGAAGATCGTGGTCGACGAGCCCTCGACCGCTCACACGATCGAGATCCTCAAGGGCCTGCGTGAGCGTTACGAACAACATCACCGGGTGACCATCACCGATCAGGCCCTGGTGGCAGCAGCCAACCTGGCCGATCGCTACATCTCGGATCGTTTCCTTCCCGACAAGGCCATCGACTTGATCGACGAGGCTGGATCCCGGCTGCGCATCCGCCGGATGAAGACGCCGCCGGACTACCGCGAGATCGAGAACGAGCTGGCGGAGGTCATAAACGAGAAGAAGCAGGCCGTCGAGTCCCAGGACTTCGAAGCTGCCGGCAACCTGCGTGATCGCGAAAAGGAACTCCTCGCCAAGAAGGAGGAGAAGGACGTCGAGATGAAAGCCTCCGGCGTCGATCTCTTCGATGAGGTCGACGAAGAGGGCATCGCCGAGGTTCTCTCACTGTGGACTGGCATTCCTGTTTACAAACTCACCGAAGAGGAGACCACCAAGCTCCTGAACATGGAAGAGGAACTTCACGAGCGGGTGATCGGGCAGGAGACGGCCATCAAGGCCGTGTCGCAAGCCATTCGCCGTACGCGGGCCGGCCTCAAGGACCCCAAACGTCCGTCCGGTTCGTTCATCTTCCTCGGCCCGTCCGGAGTCGGAAAGACCGAACTCGCCAAGACCCTCGCGGACTTCATGTTCGGCGACGAGTCGGCCATGATCAGCCTCGACATGTCGGAGTACATGGAGAAGCACACCGTGAGCCGTCTGGTCGGCTCGCCTCCCGGCTACGTCGGTTACGAAGAAGGCGGCCAACTCACGGAGGCCGTCCGTCGGAAACCTTTCTCGGTCGTGCTCTTCGACGAGATCGAGAAGGCTCACCCGGATGTGTTCAACACACTTCTCCAGATTCTGGAAGAAGGTCGCCTGACCGACGCACAGGGCCGGTCGGTGGACTTCCGCAACACCGTCCTGATCATGACTTCAAACCTCGGCACTGCTGATCTCCGCAAGGCCAATGTGGGCTTCGGCAAGCGTGACGAGGCTGTCTCGTACGAGAAGATGAAAGCCAAGGTCAATGATGCGCTCAAGGATCATTTCCGGCCCGAGTTCCTGAACCGTATTGACGAGGTCATCGTCTTCCACGAGCTCAGCCGGCAGGAAGTGATCAGGATTGTCGATCTGATGATCGAACGTGTCGCCGAACAGCTGGTTGGTCAGGGTATGGGTCTGGAAGTCAGCCGGAGCGCCAAGGAGTTCCTCGGCGAGAAGGGGTATGACCCCACACTCGGTGCCCGGCCACTTCGCCGTGCGATTCAACGTCATGTGGAGGATCCACTTTCGGAGCGCCTGCTCTGGAAGGAATTCCACGCGGGCCAGCGGATCCTCGTCGACGTTGAGCCGGACCCGGACAACGAAGGCGAGCAGCGCATTTGTTTCTCGTCCGAGGAAGGTTTCGAGCCACCTCCCATCGAGGAACTCGAAGCTGCCGCCAGCCCCGAGTAATCACGGGTTGCTCCCATCCTGAATCGCCTCCATCGACCGTTCGCGGCGCTGCTTCTGCTGATGGCATTGGTGACCTCCGCGTGCCAGACGGTCACCACGGTGACTATTGATGGTGCTGAGGACGGCTCCGGCACCGTGAACGTGATGGTTTCCCTGGACGAGCAGGCCACCCAGGCCCTGGGTGATGCCGCGGGAGCGGTCGTTGAGGATCTGACGGCCGCTGGTTGGGAGATCGCGGAACCGTCGTCGGCGGATGGCTCCTCGTCCATGTCGGGCACCAAGGGCTACTCCAACTCCGATGAACTCTCAGCTGTGCTCGAGGAAGTTGGCGGAGTAGACGGCATCTTCAGCGACACGTTCTCCACGGTTGAGAGTGGCTTCGCCAAGACGACCTATGCGGCCGGAACCACGGTGACGGTCACGGGTGATCCGGCACAGTTCTCAGACGTTGCCCTGACCCAGCTGCTCGGCGGCCTTGCGCTCGGTCGAACGCCGGAGGAAGCGGCGTTCGAGGGACTCAACGATCCCGGAGCGGCAACGTTGGTGGTTGAGGTCAATCTGCCCGGCCTGAGCGAACCATCCTCTGAAACTTTCGATCTCACCGGTGGCGAGACCCGATCCGCGACGGTCGCAGCCGAGTCCACGATCAGCGACTCCAACGTGTGGAAGCTGCTGGTCATCGGTATTGCCGGTGTCGTGGCGGGTGCGGTGATCCTCGTTTGGGGAGTGCGCCGCCGCCGGGTCAGGGCCTGATCTCGTAATACATGTTGGCGGGGTCGCCGATGTCGTGTTTCTCGATCGAATCGAATCCGGCGGTCCGGGACATCTCCTCGAGGAGTTCGGGATGCAGTCCCAGGGTGCCGAGCCCCGCGCCGCCCTCTTCGGAAAGTGCCGAGGACATACACGTTGCCACCGAGGTTGCATACATCATTGCCAGCATCGGATTCCCCTGATTCTCCGCCCAGGTTGCTCCGGCCCGTATCTCCTTCACCATCCAGATTCCGTCGTCTTTCAACGCGCCGCGGATCGCGTGGGTCGCCTCCTTCGGCTTGGTCATGTCGTGAAGACAATCGAAGCTGAGGATCAGGTCATAGGTGGGTTCAGCCGGCAATCCCTCGAACCCCTCGCAAAGAACCGAGACGTTGGTCAGATCCCGCTCCTGCATCCGCTCGTTTGCGAGGTCGACGGCATGCCGGGAAGGGTCGTAGCCAACGAACGTGCTCTGCGGAAATGCGGTTGCCAACGCGAACAGTGCCGTGCCCGTGCCGCAGCCGACGTCCGCCACGCGGGCGCCTGCCCCCAGACGTTGCTGCAGGCCGGCGATGCGGGGAATGAGTTCCGGGACCAGGGCCAGCCTCGACCACGGTCCCAACATGCGATCAGTGGTGTGGGCCGCAATTGGTCCGAGTTGTTCGTAGGTGAGGCCAATTCCGGTTTCGAAGGCGTTGGCGAGGCTGTCGACCGTGTCGGGCGGAATCGGTCCGGCGAATGCACCGGCCGCGAAAAGCAGGCTGCCTTCATCGTCAGCCATCACCGCAGACGACTCAGGGCTCATGGTGAATGACTCTCCGTTCTCGGTGTCGATGATCCCGGATGCCGCCTGCGACAGCAACCATTCGTGCAGCCACCGGGCACTCATTCCCGTTTGTTCGGCCAGTTCCTCCGCCGTGACCTCGCCGCAATCCGTCAGCTCCTTGTAGAGACCGAGCCGATCCCCGAGGTGGATCATCAGCGACACCATCTCTCCCTGCTTGTAGGTCCACACCCGGAAGGCGAGGCCGGCCGCCTTGTCCATGTCGATCGGACTGATCATGTCTGAGGCGTCGTCGAGTTCCATTCGGCCATTGTGCACCCCGATTGGTCATCGTGCGCAGCCGATGTCACATGCCTCGGATAGCTTTTCGACATGGCCCGTACCCGAACCGTCTACGTATGCAGTTCCTGTGATGCGCAGGAGCCGAAGTGGTCGGGAAGATGCGGCACATGTGGCGAGTGGAACTCGTTGCACGAACAGCTCAATTCGGCGCCTACCGCGCTGCGGCCGCTGGCCGCGGAACCCTCCATCACTTCCATCGGCGATGTGGAGGCGATCAGCGCCGCGGGGCAGAGCACGGGTATGTCCGAGGTTGATCGCGTCCTTGGTGGGGGACTGATCCGGGGATCCGTGACGTTGCTCGGCGGAGAACCTGGTGTTGGAAAGTCGACACTTGTTCTTCAGCTGTTGGCCAACGAAGCGGAGTCAGGCAGGACCTGCCTGTATGTGACAGGCGAGGAGTCCCCTCAGCAGGTGAAACTCCGTGCTGATCGCCTCGGATTGACCCATCCGAAGATTCTTGTGGCTGCCGAAGTGTCGGTTCCGTCCATCGTGGCTGCGATCGAAGAGATCAACCCGGCGCTATGTGTGATCGATTCGGTTCAGACACTGGAGGATCCAGAAGTGGAATCCGGCCCGGGATCGGTTTCCCAGGTGAGAGCCGCAGTCAACCGGTTGGTGTCCGAGGCCAAGGAGCGAAGTGTCACCATGGTTCTGGTCGGCCACGTGACCAAAGACGGCAATCTCGCAGGTCCGCGAGTGCTTGAACACGCTGTCGACACTGTGTTGTCCCTCGAGGGAGAAAGGGATCAGGGTCTGCGGGTGCTGCGAGCCAGCAAACATCGTTTCGGCAGCACCAGCGAGATCGGCCTCATGACACTCGGCGAAAAGGGGCTTGCCGGGGTGGAAGATGCTTCCGGAATCTTCCTTGGGGACCGATTGCCACTCACCCCTGGTTCGGTGGTCTCGGCCACCACCGAAGGGCATCGGCCGCTGGCTCTTGAGGTGCAGGCCCTCGTTGTGCCCACGGTGCTTCCGCAACCGAAGAGGTCAGCCAAAGGATTCGATCCCGGCCGACTGGGTCTTCTCCTGGCTGTGATGGAGCAGCGATGCAATGTTCGCATGACCAAGTTCGACGTCTATGTGAACATTGCCGGAGGTATCAAGGTCACCGAACCGGGCATTGATCTGGCACTTTGCCTCGCACTCGCATCGGCGCTCACAGGATGGCCGGTCCCGGAGGGCTGGTTTGCGTGCGGCGAAGTCGGATTGGGCGGAGAGATTCGTGGAGTGTCCCGTCTGGAGCAGCGACTGGGGGAGGCAACGCGTCTGGGATTCGACAGCGCTGTGATTCCGCGGTCGGGGCCTTCGGAGTACCCCGGAATGGAGATTCACCGGGTGTCGAGCCTCTCTGAAGCGCTGGAAGAGCTGATGCTCGACAAACGAAGCAACTGAGGGCCTCGGATTCCTCCCGATCCGCTCGGTCCTGACACAACTAGACTGGTCACGTGAGCAGCCGCCGGGATGACGACTTCATAGCCGCCCTTGCTGCTGTGGCGCCCGGTCGGCCGTTGCGGGAAGGTCTGGACCGCATTCTGAAGGCCGGTATGGGCGCGTTGATAGTGATCGGTGATGGACCAGAGGTTCTCAACATCTCCACAGGCGGATTCTTGGTGAATGCTGCGTTCTCGCCACAGAAACTGTCCGAACTGGCAAAGACCGACGGAGCCATGGTTCTCACCCCGGACGCGGGATACATCACCCGGGCCAACATCCATCTCGTGCCCAATCCCAACGTTCCGACGGAGGAAACCGGCACGCGGCACCGCACCGCAGAACGAGTCGCTCGAAGCATCGGTGTGCCTGTGATCTCGGTGTCGGAAGACATGGCTGTGGTCACCATCTACACGAGCAACAAGCGATACCAACTCGAGCCGATCCCGAACATCCTCAGCCGCTGCAATCAGGCACTCCAGACCCTGGAGCGATACAAGAAGCGCCTGAATGAGGAATCAACGAGCCTGACTGCCCTCGAGGTGGAGGATCTCGTCACCCTGCGCGATGTGGTCAGCCTGCTTCAGCGAGCCGAACTGGTCGCCCGAATCAGCGAAGAAATCGAGCGTTACCTGGTTGAGTTGGGCAGCGACGGACGACTCGTCCGTTTGCAGTTGCGCGAACTCATGGCTGGTGTTGAAGACGAGCGCCGTCTGGTGGTCTGGGATTATCTGCAGGCAGATGTCAGCTGGGACCTGGAACAGGCAATCGACACTCTCTCGGCCACCGATGTTGACGATCTTCTCGACGCGGAAGAGGTTGCTCACGCCTTGCACCTGGCAGGCCAGACCGACGATCTCGACTCTTCGATCCAACCGAGGGGTTTTCGCATGCTGAATCGAATCCCGCATCTCCAGGAAGGAGTTGCAGAACGGATCGTCGAGCACTTCGGGGCGTTGGAGAAGATCTCGCGGTGCACGGTCGAGGAGCTCACCTCGGTGCAAGGTGTCAACGAGCACCTCGCCCGCTCGATCAAGGATGGCTTGGCGCGGATCGCCGAGTCCTCGATCCTCGAGCGTTACAGCTAGCTTCGGCTCGATGAACTTGGAACTTCCATCAGGGACACCCGCGTATCTGGCATCCGCTTCCGGAGCCGAGCGGACGTTGGTCATCGTTCCGGACATATGGGGACTGCGCCCTCTGTTCGAAGAAATGTGCGACTCGCTCTCGGCTCAGACCGGCTGGAATGTTGTTGCGATCGAGCCCTTTCCCGGTCAGGAACTGCCCGACGCTGAGACTGCTGACGGCTTGCCGGCGAGGAGCGAGGCACTCACCGCACTTTCCGACTCGGCTTTGATCGGTGATGCCGAAGCGGCCGCTGATGCGGCCGGTGATCAGCCCGCTGGATTGATCGGGTTCTGCATGGGAGGCATGTACGCCTACAAGGCAGCGGCCTCAGGTCGCTTCGACCGCATAGTCGGGTTCTACGGAATGATCCGGGTGCCGGAAGGCTGGGCGGGACCTGGACAAGGCCAGCCGCTCGATGCGGTGGCCGCGGGCTCGGCCGAGGTGATGGCGATCATCGGCACAGTTGATTCCTGGACTCCTGAGGTCGATGTGGTTGAACTCGAAGCGGCCGGAGCCGAAGTGGTTCGGTATGAAGGAGCGGATCACGGGTTCGTCCACGATCCTTCCCGACCTGCTCATCGTGCCGATTACGCAGAAGATGCCTGGCAGAGGGCCCTGGCCTTTCTGTCCGGCTGAGCCAGCTCGTTCTCCGGCTCAGCCAGCTCAGTGTGACCGGATTTCCATCTCTCGGCGTTTGGCGATTCGGTAGCCGCCGTCGATCTGATCGATCCATCCGAGCTTGAGGAAGCTGGCGATGGCCTTGTTGACTCGTTCCCGGGATGCGCCGACCAGACCGGCAAGCTCTTCCTGGGTGAACGGGATCTCGAATTCATCGTTGTCTCCGGCCAGTTCCAGCAAGTGTTTTGCCGTGCGGCCGGTGACGTCCAGGAAAAAGGCGTCGGCCAGCGCCTCGTCAGTTGTTCGCAGCCGCTTGGACAGCAGGCTCACCGCCGACCAGAGGAGTTCAGGCTTGTCGTCCCAGATCGCCCGGAGGACATCATAAGGAATGCGCTGGATCCGGGAATCCTCCAACGCCCTGGCTTCGGCTGACCGTCCGAGATTGTCAAAAAGGCTCATCTCGCCGAACAGGTCGCCGGTGAGCATCATCGCCACCATGGACTCGCGCCCGTCCACGGAACGATTCGAAATGGCCACGCGGCCCGCGATCATCACGAAACAGGCGTGGGCATCGGCGCCCTCCTCGAACACCACGTCACCTCGCACGAGGTCGAGGGTTTCCGAGGCGTCGTCGATCCGGGAGAACTCGGAATCGTCGAACATGTCGAACAGCTCAGTTGCCCGAACCAACTCCAGTGGACTCAAATCGCTCCCTTGATTGTCTTCGTAAAGCTTTCCGGTCACGAAAATACTCTAACGGCAGGGTGAGTCAGCAGGGATTCGATGTCTAGTACCGGGTGAGGGCACCGAGTGTGGGGCTAGCGTTCGCATGTGTCCCATTCCGTCCCTCCCGAATCTGCGCCAGAGGTGTGGAGCGTCGTGCTCGCCGCTGGTTCGGGATCGCGTTTTGGCGAAACCAAGCAGTTTGTGGATCTTCGCGGAAGCAGCGTGCTGGAGCGATCCGTGGCCGCAGCAGGTTCGGTTTCCCGGGGCGTGGTGGTGGTGATTCCTCCCGGTGATGGTCCTGACGGCCCCGATGCGTCTGACGCGGATGTGGCCGATGTCGATGTAATCGTGTCAGGAGGCCGAACAAGGGTGGAATCTGCCCGCGCCGGAATTGAAGCCGTGCCCGGTGACGCCAGTGTGATCCTCGTTCATGATGCTGCTCGACCGTTGGCGAGCCATGAGTTGTTCGCGAATGTCGTGGAGGCCGTCGTGAATGGTGCGGTGGCAGTGATTCCCGCCGTCGCGGTCTCCGACACCATCCGGACCGCCCGGGGTGACGTTGTGGACAGAGACGATTTGCGGGCAGTCCAGACTCCGCAGGGATTCCGAGCCGATGTCCTGCGTGAAGCCCACGATGTAGCGCGCGAATCGGACGATGGCTCGGCTGCCACCGATGATGCGTCGCTGGTCCAGCGACTCGGAATGCCAATCACGATGATCGAAGGGGAGAGCACGAACATGAAGATCACGGACCCACAGGATCTGGCGGTCGCCGCGGCCATCCTTGAACATGCCCGGATGGCGGGTCCCGACCCGGAAGGATCCCGCTGATGGACCTGAGGGTTGGCAACGGATTCGATATTCACCGCTTTTCCGATGACGCGGAACGTGTGCTCGTCCTGGGTGGTGTGGAGTTTGCCGGGGAAGCAGCACTTCACGGACATTCGGATGCCGATGTGATCGCGCATGCGGTGGCCGAGGCCATTCTGGGCGCGGCTGGATTGGGTGACCTGGGAAGCCATTTTCCGGACACCGACGAGCGTTGGGCAGGTGCCAACAGCATGGAGTTGCTGGATGCGGTCATCTCCGAAGCGCGTGCGGATGGTTGGCAGGTCTCCAATGTGGACTGTTCGGTGATCGCAGAGAAACCCAAGATGGCACCGAGGCGTGCCGAGATGGAATCCAGCCTCTCGGCCTGTGTGGGAGCACCGGTTACGGTCAAGGGCCGGCGCGCCGAGGGCATCGGCGGGCTGGGTCGAAGCGAAGGTATCGCATGTTTTGCCACAGCGTTGTTGGTGCGGCCAACAGAAGGGTGATCAGCAATGGCCTCGAGTAAGGATTCGCGCAACAAGGGATCGCGCTCCGCCAAGGGGGCGAAGCAGGGCGGCCGATCCCCACGTAGCCGCAAAGGTGGAGGGAGACCATCCAGAGGCAAGAGCGGCGGTGGGTCCGGCAGTGGAAAGGGATCTGGCAGGGGCGGCCAAACCAAGGCGCGCGGCCTGGGTGGCACTCAGGTGGAAGGTCGCCAGTCTGTTCGAGAACTTCTCCTGGCGGGTCGGCGCAGGGCCACTGAGATCTTCCTGGGCAACGAGGTTGAGCGAACGGGGATCATCGAGGACATCCTCGGCCTCGCTGAGGAGATGCGGATCCCGGTGCGAGGAGTGAGCCGGAGCAAGCTCGACACCATCAGCCATACCGAATCTGCTCAAGGTGTGGTCGCGATGGCCAATCAGCTGCCGGCTGAGGAACTGTCAGTGCTCTGTCGCGAACGCGATGGGCGGCCGCCGTTCCTGCTGGCGGTGGATGGTGTTACCGATCCGGGAAATCTGGGTGCGCTCATGCGGATCTCCGAATGTGCCGGTGTCACCGGTGTTGTGATGCCCAAACACCGTGCAGTGCACGTCACGCCAACGGTCACCAAGACGGCCGCGGGAGCGATTGAGTATCTGCCGATGACCTTGGTTGGCGG
>JAUXGW010000364.1 GCA_030621865.1 Actinomycetes bacterium | reverse complement strand
CTGAAATTGCCCAGGTCGCGTTCGCGCAGCTGCGCCAACACCTCCTCGATTGAAAGCCTGGTCGCCAGCAGAGTCAGTTCACCTGACAAATACTGCTGCAGAGACTGTCCCGCAGTTTCTGCCTTCCTCACAAGGGCAGCATGAACTCCTTCGGGGACATCGCGAACCTGAATGTGCGTCATGCATGCATTATACATACATGACGCGCCGCAGTTTCTCGCGTGCGAAATGTCCTCTGGAGTTCCTCTTCTACCCCTAGGAGACTGCTGAGCAATTCTTGATGAAAGGCTCGCGATTTCGGGCTGGATGTAAAATACTGGTGGGCATGCAGGGCCAGTCGGATCCGGATCGGGAGTTGTTGGACGCGGCGGCGTTGGTTGGACATCTTGTGCCTGCTGACACGGTGTACGGGTTTCTGGCCGGGCATCGCGTTCGGTTGTTCCCCGATGAGATGTTCGCCGACCTGTTCAGCTCGGGTCGGGGCCGGCCGTCGGTGCCGGCCGATGTGATCGCCACGGTTTTGGTGCTGCAGGCGTTGGAGGGCTTGTCCGATCGCGACGCGTTGCGGGCGTTGGTGACCGATCTACGTTGGAAAGTAGCCGCGGGTCTCGCGCTCGATGATGAGGGGTTTCATCCCACTGTGTTGACGTTGTGGCGCAACAAGCTCCGAGCGTCGGAGCACCCTGAGCGGGTGTTCGACGTGATCCGCGAGGTCGTCGCTGAGACCGGAGTGTTGGCGGGCAAGACCCGGCGGGCACTCGATTCGACGCTTCTTGATGACGCGGTCGCGACCCAAGACACCGTGACCCAGTTGATGTCGATGATCCGCCGGGTCCGCAAAGCCATCCCTGCCGCGGCGGCAGCCGCGCTTGGTGGTGACGACTACGACAGCGCCGCCAAGCCGGTTTGTGCCTGGAATGATCCTGATGCCCGCAACGATCTGGTGACTCGCCTGGTCAACGACGCGCTCAGGTTGCTCGACGTGGTCGACGGTATCGATCTCGACGATGACCAACAGCAACTGGTCGGTCTTCTCGCTTTGGTGGCCGGCCAAGACGTCGAACCCGGCACCGAAGAAGGAACCTGGCGGATAGAGCGTGGCGTCGCCAAGCATCGGGTGATCTCGACGGTCGATCCGGAATCTCGGCACATGCACAAATCGAGATCCGTCTATCGCGATGGCTACAAGGCCCATGTCGTGGTCGAACCCGAGACCGGGATCATCACCGGCTGTGATCTCACCCCGGCCAACGAAGGCGACGGGCCCACCGGTGTCGAGTTGCTGGCCGGCGAGCCGGCCGGGATCGACGTGCTGGCTGACTCGGCGTATGGATCTGGTGACACCCTCGCCGCGCTCGACACCGCAGAACTCAACGCGGTGATCAAGCCCTGACCTCTGCACCGAAACCCGAACCTCGGTGATGACCAGTTCGTCCGTGACGACTTCACCATCGACTACCAGCAACGGCTTGTGACCTGCCCCAACAACATCACCACCCACATCACCGACGCCGGCACCGCGACCTTCGGAGCGAAATGCCGGGGCTGCCCGCTGCGGTCACGCTGCACCTCCGCCATCGACGGCAAGACCTTCACCGTGACCAACCACGACCAGCTCCTTGCCCAGAACCGGGCCCGATGGCGCAACGATCCCGATCTGGTCGCCGACTACAAGCAGTATCGGCCTCTCGTCGAGCGCACCATCGCCTGGCTGGTCGCCAACGGCAACCGAAGAGTCCGCTTCATCGGCGTCGAAACCAACCGACTCGGTCTCAGCCTGCGCGCGGGAGCGCTCAACCTCCGCCGACTCATCAACCTCGGCCTCACCCACAACGGCACCACCTGGACCACCGCCTGAGCAAGGCCCCCGGCACGATCTCGGCCTCCCCCACACATCAACAAACCAGCGGCCCCAACACCGTCCCGAACCCACCCCCGGCTCCGCCGGGCAACCCCCACCACAGATGCCGATTGCTCAGCAGTCTCCTAGTCGGG
>JAUXGW010000164.1 GCA_030621865.1 Actinomycetes bacterium | reverse complement strand
GCCGAAAGGTTCGCTGCCGAGCTGGACGCAATCGGTGATCAGGTGATGTCTTCGCTCGGTCAGGCAGATGCCGATCACATTCGGGACCTCGTGAAGCTGCAGCGGCGCCTGGAGTTGGCAGGCCGTGCTGCTCTGATGGCCGGTGGCCGTGTGCGCCCCATGTTTCTGGTTGGAACCACTCTGTTGAGCCTCTCCAAGATTCTCGAGAACATGGAGATCGGCCACAACGTGATGCATGGGCAATGGGACTGGATGCGTGATCCCGAGATCAACTCCACCGAATGGGACTGGGACAACGTGTGCCCGGCCGATCAGTGGAAGCACACGCACAACCACATGCATCACCAGTGGACGAACATCCGGGGCCGGGACTCCGACATTGGCTATGGCCTCATGCGATTCGATCCAGATCAGGAATGGGAACCCCGGCACCGCTATCAGCCGCTCATCTTTGTGGGCCTTGCTTTGGCGTTCGAGTATGGAGTCGCACTACATCACGCCGACGACTACTCGGTCAGAGGTGAGGAATCAGGACGACCGGATTCCGAGCGCATGGCTACGGTGCTGGCCAAGATTCGTTCTCAGGCGATCAAGGATTACGCGGCCTGGCCGGCGGTGTCGTTGCCATTCGGGATCGGTGCGGTGATCTCCTCATTGGCAGGATCTGTGGTGGCGAACATCGTCCGCAATCTGTGGGCCTTTGCAGTGATCTTCTGCGGACACTTCCCCGATGGAGTCACATTCTTTGATCCGGAGGACGTCGAGGGTGAGGCCAAGGGTGATTACTACCGCCGTCAGGTACTTGGTTCGGTGAACTTCACCGGTGGAAGGATCATGGACATCATGACCGGAAACCTTGATCACCAGATCGAACACCATTTGTTTCCGGACATGCCCGCAAATCGTTATTCGGAGATCCAACCCGACGTACGCGAGACATGCGAGCGTCACGGAGTGAGCTACAACACCAAGTCAATGCGCGCGCAGTTCGGATCCGTGGTTCGGAAAGCCTTTGCTCTTTCCCGTCGACCTGCCTGAACTGGTCGGTGTCCCGCAGGGGAGCAGCCAAGTTCGCTTCTGAGCGCAGGTATGGCTGCTGCTGAATCAGGGAAGGAACCCGGCTCCGTCTAACCTCACCACAATGGTGACATCGGTTCGCAGCGTCCTCGTGATCTGTGCTGCGGGTGTCACCGTCTTCGCGTCCTGTTCCAACTCCACTTCCGGCGATGCCGCAGGAGACGACGCTGCGAGGATCACCGTCTCCGCCGCAGCGTCGCTGACCGATGCCTTCACCGAGATTGCCGAGGTGTTCACCGAACAGCAGTCCACCAATGTGGATCTGAACATCGCGGGATCCTCCACCTTGGTGGAACAGGTGCTCCGAGGTGCTCCGGTGGATGTTTTCGCCTCTGCGGATGCTGTGCAGATGGAACGGTTGGCCGACCACACCTCGGGTACTCCATCGGTGTTCGCAGAGAACCACCTTGTTCTGGTGAGTCCGGAGAACGGGCGTGCACTCACTTCGCTCGGCGATCTGGCACAGGCAGCCGATTCGGGCGGCGTTGTGTCGCTCTGTGAAGTGAGTGTGCCCTGTGGTCGTCTTGCCGAGGAGTCCCTCGCGGCGGCCGACGTGGTGATCCCTGAGACCCGGGTTTCCAGGGCCCCGAATGTTCGAGCGGCCCTGCGGAGCGTGGTTTCAGGTGATTCGGTTGGGGGCTTGGTCTATCGCACCGACTCCTTGGCTGCCGGCGACAGCGTTCACAGCTCCGAACTGGATCCCGAGTTGCCCGCATCGACCGAATACCTCATAGCCCCGCTCATCCAGTCGGAACCCCGAAACGATCGTGCTGCCGGCCAGTTCGTGGAGCTGGTGCTCTCCGAGCGTGGCCGCGAGATCCTCAAGAGTTGGGGATTCACCCTTGACTGACGCCGGCCGCGGACACAGCGGTTCGAGACCACCGTGGTGGGTGTTTGCGTTGGCCGCCGTGGCCCTCGCATACGTGGCCGTGCCTCTTCTCGGACTTCTGTTCGAAGTGGAGTGGAGCGATCTCGGAGAGCAGCTGTCTTCATCGGAGTCCCTGACTGCCCTGCGGCTCTCGCTGATGACATCCGTGGTAGCCACCATCGCGGTGATCTTTGTCGGATTGCCGCTCGCATGGGTGCTGGCACGGGTGAGTTTTCCGGGTCGCGGCTTCGTGAGGTCGTTCGTCCTGCTGCCGATGGTGCTGCCTCCGGTTGTTGCCGGTGTTGCCCTGTTGGCTGCGTTCGGCAGGAACAGTGCAATCGGTGGGTGGCTCCATGACGTTCTTGGAGTTCAGCTCACCTTCTCGCCGGCCGGTGTGGTTGTGGCGCAAACTTTCGTGGCGATGCCCTTCTTCGTGGTTGCATTCGAAGCGGCCTTGTTGGGGCGAGATTCGCAGCCGGAAGAGGTTGCGTCATCGCTCGGCGCCGATTCATGGCGCGTGTTCACACGAATCACCTTTCCGGCAGTCGCTCCAGCCTTCTTCGCGGCGGTGGCACTGGCCTGGGCGCGGGCCCTCGGTGAGTTCGGGGCAACCATCACCTTCGCGGGCAATGTGGCTGGTCGCACCCAAACTGCTCCGCTCGGGATCTACCTTCAACTCGGAACTGATCCCGGAGCCGCCACAGCGATGAGCGTGCTGCTGTTGGCAATCTCGGTGGGAATCCTCGTGGGCCTCAGAGGCCGTTGGTTGGTGGGCCGATGAGACTTCACGCATCTGTGGATCGCCGTGCCGGGGACTTCCACCTGCAGGCTGATCTGGAGGTTCCGGACGGGACCACAACTGCTGTGATCGGCCCCAACGCTTCGGGCAAAACCACGTTGCTTCGAGTCCTGGCCGGCTTCTTGCGAAACGACAATGGTGAGGTTGTGCTTGGTAAACAAGTGCTCGATTCCGGCATGGGAGGCACCTACCTCGACCCATCCAGGCGAAACATCGGAGTGGTTCCCCAGGGTTATGCCCTCTTCGAGAACATGGATTCCGTCGGCAATGTTGCGTTCGGCATCCAGTCAGCGGGTGTTCGCCGCCAAGCCGCCCGACGCAAGGCTGCCGAATTTCTGGAGGCATTCGGACTGCAGGAGTTGTCCGCGCTCAAACCAGCCGAACTGTCCGGTGGCCAATCCCAGTCGATTGCGGTGGCCAGAGCGCTCGCCATCCACCCCGACCTGCTCCTTCTGGATGAGCCGTTCTCCGCACTTGATTCTGCGGCGCGGCCCCGCATGCGCAGTCAACTCAGGGGATGGCTGGCCGAGGCCCGAACCACTACCGTCCTTGTCACCCACGATCCAATCGATGCCCTGACCCTCGCAGACCGCATCGTGGTCCTCGAGGGTGGACGGGTGGTCCAAAGTGGAACCACGGGTGACGTCACGTCCAATCCCCGGTCGGCGCACGTCGCCAGTTTGCTCGGCACCAACCTGTTGAAGGGGGAGGCGCAGGGCCGACGGGTAGCTGTTCGCGACCTGAGGTCATCGGCTGCAGATGAGGCTCGGGGAATCGACCTGACGCTCTCAGAAGGGGCATCAGGAGCAGTGTTCGTGATGTTTGCTCCATCCGCCGTCACCTTGTCCGTCAGCGAAGACGTCACCAGTGCTCGCAATCGAATCCTGTGCACCGTGGACCATCTCGAGCAGTTGGGGGAGCGGGTTCGGGTGAGTCTTGGGGGAGACGTCCACCTCAGCGCGGAGGTGACTCCGATGGCAGTGGCCGAGTTGGGCCTGGCTGAGGGATCCCAAGTGTGGGCCTCGATCAAGGCAACCGAGATCAGCACCTATCCACGCTGAGAACTCAGTATTCACGCTGAGGACTCAGTACTCACGCTGAGAACTCAGTGCCGGTGACTCAAATCAGGTGTAGTTGACCGTTTTCGAGTCGGTAGGAGCGATCCATGAATGCACCGTGGGCCGGGTCGTGGGACACGACCACGGTGGCGGCGTTGTGCCGCCGGGCTTCCGTGGTCAGCAGTCCCATGACCTCCTCGGAGCGCTCGGGATCGAGTGAGGCGGTCGGCTCATCCGCGAGAATCACCGCAGGGTCACTCATGAGGGCGCGCGCTATTCCGACGCGTTGACGCTCTCCGCCGGACAGCTGCCCGGGTCGGTGGTTCAGCCGGTGTGCGAGGCCCACCGACTCCAGGAGGTCAGTGGCCTTTGTCATGTTGGATTTGGTGGATTTTCGTTCGATGTCAGCGATCAACAGGAGTTGCTGGATGGCGGTGAGGGAGGGAAACAGTTCCGCGCTCTGAAAGATCATTCCCACGTGATCCCGTCTCATCGTGGTGCGATCCCGATTCGAGAGTTCCGCGCAGGCGTTGCCTGCCACGTTGATGCTGCCCGAGTCCGGTGTTCGCAGAAGCCCAGCCACTCCCAGCAGCGTGGACTTGCCTGATCCCGAGCGGCCCGAGACCGAAACAACCTCGGACCGTTGAACAGACAGGCTCAAACCGTGGAGAATTGACTGGTACTCATCACCATCACGGAAGCGCACGGAGACATCGAGCAATTCGAGCCCGGCCCCACCCTGGTTGTTGTCGGCGCTCATCAGGTGGCTCCGGATTGCAGTGAGATGGCAGGGTCCACCGAGCTGATCCTCCGCAGGGATATCAGGCTGCCCGCCATTCCCACCAACGTGAGGATGAGCGCTGTGCCCAGGACCGAACCTGGTGTGAGGCGAAATGGTGCTCCATCTCCGATCAACAAGGCTGCAAGGTAGGCCAGAACGGCACCGGCCGAGACCGAAACAACCAGAACGATTGCGAGTTGGACCAGTGAGTCCCTGATCACGTATCCCGAAGAAGCACCAAGAGCTTTCAGCAGTCCGATCTGGCGGGTTCTCTGGATCGTCCAGACCGTGAAGAACGCTCCGACAACGAGAGCCGAGATCACCAGAAGGAATCCGCGGATCAGGTTCATCGTTGCGCTCTCCGCTGCGAAGCCGGGCGAGCCGGCGTATGCCTCCTGCTTCGTGATCGTCTCAGTTCCAGCGGCCGCATCCGCAGCGTCGAAATCGGTGCCCGCATCCTGTGAGGCAATTGCGGAGAATCGGCTGTCCGCGGAGTCCCCGTAGATGAGTTCTCTCCAGGTGTCGAGTGATGTGAACGCGATCGGGACGTGGCCGTAGGTTCCGGCGAAGGTGAAACCGACCACCGGCAAGGTCACGCTTGTTCCCACGATGGTCAGCTCGTTGCCCACTTCCGCAACGTCGCTGAGTTCTTCGGACAGCACCAGACCGCCGTCCAGCGCTCTTGCGATCTCTTCACTGTCGCCCTCGGAAGCGTCGGCGATGAAGCTGTCTCCCTCGACACCCCACAGGGATATGTCGAAGCCGGATTCCCCGGTCGCCGGTTGCGCATTGAAGAACGAGACACCGACTCCGGTAGCCGCAGGGTCCGGATCGGACAGCGCAGAGTTGTACTCGGCCAACTGCTCCTCGGTGAGTATCGAACGGCTGAACACCGCCCCGGCGCCGTCCTGAAATGCCAGATTCTCCAGCGGCAGTGCACGCAGGCCGGAGATTCCATCATCCACCAGACCGGCTGCAAGTCCGCCGAGCATGGTGGCCATGAAGCTGATCAGCCCGATCACGAGGCCGACCAGAACAAAACGACCCTTGGCGGCGGCCAGATCGCGGATTCCCAAATAGCTAGGAGATGGCACCGGT
>JAUXGW010000003.1 GCA_030621865.1 Actinomycetes bacterium | reverse complement strand
AGCGCAAGCGCTTCGGTCTCATCCTCGCTGAGGTGATACGTCTCTGCCTCGGACGGGAACGCACCGCCGCGAACGTCGCTCGCAAAGGCACCGATCGCGGTCACGGCATCGGTACGCAGGTCGGCATAACGTCGCACGAACTTGGGAGCTGTACGGTCTTCGAGTCCCAGCAGATCGTGATAGACGAGAACCTGGCCGTCAGTGCCGGCGCCGGCTCCGATGCCTATGGTCGGAATGTCCAACGAATCGGTGATCAGGCGGGCGACAGTACCGGGGATACCTTCGAGCACGAGGGCGAAACAACCGGCATGCTGAAGCGCTTTGGCATCGGCAACCAGATTGAGTGCCGTTTCGGATTGTTTGGCCTGCACCTTGAATCCGCCCATTGCGTGCATGGACTGCGGAGTGAGTCCCAGATGCCCCATCACCGGAATCTCTGCGTCAACGAGCGCTTCGATCATCGCCACGCGCTTGGCGCCACCCTCGAGCTTCACGCACTGGGCACCGGCGCGAATCAGCTTGGCAGCGTTGTTCACAGTGTCCGATCGCGAGGTGTGATAACTCATCCACGGCATGTCACCCACGATCAGCGAATTCGGGTTGGCACGGCCCACCGCGGCGGTGTGGTGAGCCATGTCATCGATCGTCACCGACAGAGTGTCCTCGTAGCCGAGAACCACCATCGCGAGGGAGTCACCAACGAGGATCATGTCAACACCCGCCTCCGACGCGACTCTCGCGCCGGGTGCGTCATACGCGGTCACCATCACCAACGGCTCTTCACCGTTACAGACCTTGCGGGCCGACACCTTGGGTACGGTCATCCTGCTGGCTGGAGCCACTGCCTCCACCTCCTGTCGGGTCCAGCGCCACTCGGCTGCCGGCCACGACAAGAACGGTAAACCACATCGGCGCTAAAACCAAGAACTTCCCGCTCCAGAGTTGCCTCTGCGACCTCAGGGACCACGCCTGCCTCCACAGCGGCAAGACTGCACCTCATGAAGCCGGAACATTGTGAGAGCTGTGGTCGCACCGAATCGGACCTTCTCAAGGTCCAGCGCATCTACCTTCTGGAGTCCGAGGACCCTTCAGGGGATGCGATCGGCAGCACCGACCCTCAACGCGCTACCGATCCACCACGCACTGATCTTCCCGGTGCTGACCCCGAAGTCGTGGCCGCCCCTGCCGATATCGAGTACTGGTGCGCGTCCTGCTGCGCAACTTTCCCGCATTCGGTCATCGACGAAGAGGAATAGTTCGTACCCACAGGCTGCCGACCTACGGGGTAGTGGGATCCGGAGTCGTCGGTACCGTTGGGTCAGGGGGAGCAGTCGTGGAGGGGGGAGCCGTGGTCTCCGGAGGCGAGGACGTCGTGGACGCGGCTGGTTCGCTGGTCGACGGGACTGAGCTGGCAGCTCTTTGCGTGGTAGTGGTCTGACTGCTGGGCCGCGTGTTGCTGTTCAGGATCTTGCCCCCGGCGTCCACATCGTCGAAATCGCAAGGTTCGTTCCCCTCGGTGATGACGTCCATGAACGCTTTCCAGATGGTCGCGGGATAATTGCCGCCGTATACGGTTCGGCCTTTGTACCGCATCTTCTGCGGATTCTCGTAACCCATCCAGACCGACGTGGTGAAGTCGCAGGTGAAGCCGCTGAACCAGGCATCGGTCGAGTTGTCTGTGGTTCCCGTCTTGCCCGCGGCCGGCACATTCAGTCGTGCGCCGGTGCCAGAGCCCTTCTGGATCACGCCGGTGAGCACCGACGAAACTGTGTCAGCCACTTGGGGTGAAATCGCCTGCTCACGCCGTGTCTCGGTCTCAGCATCGAACAGCAGGTTCCCCTCGCTGTCCTCAACCCGGGTGATCACGTACGGATCGACCTGCACTCCGTGACGGGAGAAAGTGGAGTATGCCGAAGCCATGTCCACCACGGAAACGTCGGACGTTCCCAGCACCAGTGAGTAGTTGGGAGCGAGTTCGCTCTTCACGCCCAGTCGACCCGCCATCTCCACCAGTGATTCAGGAGTGATTTCGTCCACGACACCGGCGAAGACCGTGTTCGTGGAATTCCATGTCGCTTCGGCAATTGTCTGGACTCCATGACTGCGGCCGTCGTAATTGCCGGGAGTCCAGAGTTCACCCGGGGAGGCGTACACCTCCGGGAAGGAGGTCGTGGCGGGCGCCCGGAATCGCGACTGGGTCGAGTAGTCCTGTTCGACAAACGTGGCCAGAGCGAGGGGCTTGAACGTTGAACCCGCCGGTCGACCGGAGCCACCACCTTCGGCACCCAGCGCAAGGTTGACCTGGTCAACATCGAAATCCTTGCCTCCCACCATGGCCCGCACGCGACCGTCACGGTCCACCGAAACCAGTGATCCGAGGGGTGCATCCGGCTCATCAAGTACATCGTTGACAGCATCGGTTGCGGCTCGTTGCAGGTAGGGATCAAAGCTCGTGTACACCCGCAGACCGTGGGTCTCCGCTCCTTCGCCGAACCGTCCCCGCAGCTGTTTGCGCACCAGTTCGAGCCAGTACTCCGAGCCGATGTCCGCATGCTGGACGTTGCCGAAGTCGCTGTCCCGACTCGGGCGGGGGAACACTGTGACAATGTTCGGTGATCCGTCGGCCCTGGTGGGTTCGGTGATCCACGGAATGTCCTTGGCCGCGTCGGCCTCCTCAGACGTGATGTACTCCTCGGAGACCATCGCATCGAGCGTCAAATTGCGGCGCCTGGTGGCTTCGGTGGGGTCCTTGGCTGCGTCCGCCGTTTCAGGAGAGCGAATGAGGCCGGCCAGATAGGCCGCCTGATACAGCTGAAGATCGCCCACACCGACCCCGAAGTACACACGGGACGCGGCCTCGATCCCGTAGGCACCACGGCCGAAGTAGACCTCGTTCAGGTACCGGGTGAGGATTTCACGCTTGTCGAGTTCCTGCTCAAGTTTGACCGACATGACGGCCTCCTTGATCTTGCGTTCGACAGTCCGTTCAGAGGTGAGAAACTCGTTCTTCACGTACTGCTGGGTGATGGTGGAACCACCTTGCTGTGATTCGGAATCGCCGGCCAGATCCCGGTAGACAGCTCGCATGATTCCCAATGGATCGATGCCGTTGTGGTTGAAGAATCCACGGTCCTCGGTGGCCAGGACGGCCTCGACGACCATGGGCGGCAAGTCGTCATAGTTGATCAGCACGCGTTCTTCGGCAGTGCGCAAGGTAGCCATGCTCGAGTCGAATCCGCACTCACCGGGAGGCACATTGATGTCGCAGACAAAGCTGGTCTCGACAGGGCGCTCGGCGGCCGGTAGCTCGATGGTGTTCAGGACCAGCCAGAGTCCACCGACGGCGACAAAGGCCACCACGGCCAACGCGTAGAACACCCTCCTTGACTTCCAGAGGATCGATTTGCGTTTCTTCGGTGCTGTGGAGCCAGAGGTATTCGCCATGATGATTGATGGGCGCGCACACCATTGGGCGCATCCCTGCACACAAGTTTGCCCCGTGAAGCACCCGCGTCCCAGCCACCCAGCTGGGAATCTGTACCCAAACCCCGCAGGATTCTCAGGTCAGGTCCTTGGTACCCGGCTCGTTCGCAGCCTGCTCACGGCTTCTACAGACTCTGCACATTCAGATCTGCTCACGCGGCTCCTCAGGCTCTGCTCAGGCACCCGACCCCGTGCCATCGGAACTATCGCGACCTTGCAGCCATCGGCACTATGTCGAGCAGGTGATTCCACCTGCACGCCAGACAGATCTCCACTGAGTAGGTCCGCGCCCCACTGGAACCGCCGTACTTCTCGCTGAGTTTCAGCAAGTGGGTATTGTTCTCCACCACCCGCCCACCTGCGGGAAGCTTCGAACCAAACACGAACCGCACGATCCTCAGCTCCCGTTGTCCACAGATCGGGCAAGGCGACGTGGCCTTGCGCGAATGATTCACGGCGATACGCATCAGCTCCGATTGTGCATCGCAGACATCCCCTCTGGTGAGTTCCCCCGAGCGGTATCGGTGCAGCAGCTGTCGCCGCGCGAACCGGTAGTCGATGCTGCCCGGGGCATCCCCGGAACGGCCCGGGGCTTCCGGCTGCAGGAACGGCATCCGAACAGGATAACGGTGGACGGCTCCGTACGGGTCCGCGGTTGGGTCGGCTCGTTCGGTCAGACTCTGCAGATGGTTGACCCTCAAGCCGCGAACCCACCTCGCCGCCATCCATCCGCCGGAAATCTGGGCGCTGCACCCCGTGCAGTTGCCCCCGACGAATTGCCTGACCCACTGCCCACCCTCAGCTTCCCCCACGGCGACGAAAGGGGAACTCCCGCCATTCGGTTCGGCCCCGGACTCGACAACGATTCGCTCAGCAGGCTCATCGGCCCGCTGGAGGGATCGCGAATTCTCGACCTCGGATGCGGATCAGGTGGAGCAGCGGTGGCGATGGCCCGCGGCGGAGCCCGCGTCATTGCGGTGGAACCGAGCACCACTCGACTCGCCAGGGCGCGTGCTACCGCAGAGGTGGCCGAGGTTCATGTGGAGTTCCATCACAGCGACCTTGCGGATCTCGCCTATGTACGAGCCGATTCCATCGACGCGGCTCTGGCGATCTACTCACTCTCGCAAGTTCAGGATCTTCCCCGGGTGTTCCGCCAGATTCACCGTGTCCTGTCCACTGATGCTCCACTGGTGATCGCCCTCCCCCATCCGACCACAACCATGCTGGAATGGGAGGAAGAGGAGCAGAACAGTCCATGGATGTGGCGCCCCCACTGGAGTGAGCAACCGATCGCCTGGCGTGTTGCCGGCGACGAGGGCGCCACCCACGTTCATCAGATCGCAGACGTGTTCACAGCCTTGGTGCGGTCCAACTTCCGAGTGGACACCTTGCTGGAGCCGCGGCCGTCAGCGGACAGCAGCTCACTCCATGTGGACAAACTTCACGAGTGGTCTCCCCCATCGGTGATCATCCGGGGACGCAAGGTCGGTGTTTGAGCCGAACCGACAGGTGAGGCGCCCAATGACCGAGCAGGCCCGTCTCAACGGCAAGCCGGCAATGTGAACGCGCAACCCGAACAGGCCGCTCCCTGCCCGCGCATGTCCTCGGGCGGGCGATCAGTCGTCCGCCGAATCTTCCTCAGTCTTCGGACGAACGACCACTACGGGGCAAACAGAGTGATTGACCACGTAGGTGGTCACCGAACCCAGAAGCAGACCCATGAACCCACCGTGGCCGCGCGAGCCGACCACCAGTAGTGCGGCCTCCTTGGAAAGGGCGATCAGCCGTTCACCGGCGTGACCTTCGATCACCTCGGTGGTGACTTCCACACCCTCCAGATCGCCATCCATGCGCACAGTGTCAACCGCGGCCCGCAGCATCGTCTCGGAAGCCGACTCGAGATCTGATGAGTCAGGCACGGCAACTTCGTAGCCCGTGCTCATGATCGGTGTGGTGAATGTGCCAACCACATGGAGCACTTGATCGCGCAGCCGCGCTTCGAAAGCTGCCCACCGAAGGGCGTCCAACGAATTTTCTGAGCCGTCGACTCCGACAACGATGCCTCTCATCAGCTCTCTCCTTGCTTGTAGAAATCGGCTTGTACAAATCGGCTTGCGCAATCGGCGCTTGCTCAGATCGGTTGTCTGCAACCGCCCCGCAATCGCCGCACGCCTGCCAGACGTACGTTACTCGCCAGCGTCGCTGCTCTGCCCCTGACGGAGCGCCCACCACACATCCAGTTCGGCATATGCCGTCTCTTCCGACAGTGGGCCGCGATCCAGGCGCAACTCCAGAAGGTGATCCAGAGCTTCCCCAATCACCCGTCCACCCGGTATCGCCAGATGGGTCATCACCTGGTTCCCATCGAGATCCGGCCTGATTGACGCCAGTTCCTCCTGGGTCTGGAGTATCCCGATCCGTTCCTCTAGTTCATCAATGCGGCGCCCCAGTGCCAACGCCTTCTTCTTGTTGCGGGTAGTGCAATCGGACCGTGTGAGGGCAAGCAGTTCCGGAAGAAGATCTCCGGCGTCGCGCACGAACCGGCGAACGGCCGAGTCGGTCCAACCGAGCTGATACGTGTGCATTCGCAAGTGCAGGAAAACAAGCTGGCTCACGTCGTCGACCATCTCGTTGCTGAACTTGAGTGCCCGCATCCGTTTGCGGGTCATGCGCGCCCCGACCACCTCATGATGATGAAACGACACACCCTTGTTGCCGATGTCGCGGGTGCGGGGTTTTCCGATGTCGTGGAACAGTGCGGACAAACGAACCAATTGATCCGTTGGGGCCTGTGCAACCACCGCAATCGTGTGGCTGAGCACATCCTTGTGACGGTGAATCGGATCCTGCTCGAGCCTCATCTTCGAGAGCTCCGGAAAGAAGACGTCAGCGAGACCCGTGTCGTACAGGAACCAGAGTCCGGGTCCTGGATCCTCAACCACGACCAGCTTGCAGAGTTCGTCCCGGATCCGTTCCGCGGAAACGATACCGAGTCGTTCACGTCCAACCGCCACCGCCTCGACCAGGCCGGGGTCGGGAGTCAGTTCGAAGCGCGCAATGAAGCGGGCCGCGCGCATCATTCGCAATGGATCGTCGGTGAAAGACACCTCAGGATCCAACGGAGTGCGAAGCCGGCGCCCCATCAGGTCGGCCACTCCGTCGAAAGGATCCATGAGTTGGGGTTTGGCGCCACCCAATTCGATCGCCATCGCGTTGATCGTGAAATCACGGCGGGAAAGATCGGTGGTCAGGTCGGTTCCACTGAAGTCCACCCTGGGTTTGCGGCTTTCGCCGTCATAGACCTCGGTGCGATGTGTCGTTATCTCCACCGGCTGACCATCGACGAGCGCGCCTATGGTCCCGAACCGCTCGCCCTGGGTCCACAGTGCCGAAGCAAAGGGTTCCAGGAGCTTCCTCGTCTCGGCCGGAGAGGCATCGGTTGTGAGGTCCAGATCGTTGTGTCCGATGTCGGAGTCGGTGACGTCGCCGGAACGGACCTCAGTCTGGCCTGGAACCGATTCCGCCGGCACCAACAGATCGCGCACCACTCCCCCGACCATGTACAGCCGGTGACCATCATCGACGAAGGCCTGCGCCACGGGCGCGAGCAGATCGAACATAGGGCGGGCACGGTCGGGAATCACTGTGCCACGATACTTGTGAGTGACCCGGTACTTGCGAGTCCGGGCCGCACACTCAGCCCAGACTGCGCTTGCGGGTTTCTTGCGCTTCTTCGAGTGACGTGGATCCCGGGCCGCCCGCGCTCGGCCGTTCCGGATGCAGCGTTTCACCACCGAGTGCGGCAATCGTGGCAGCCGAACTGTCCCTGATGGCATCCAGGTCGTAACCACCTTCCATCACAGCCACCACATGGCCGCGCGGCACCAGTTGCACGAGGTCCGTCACCACGTCGGCGATGTCTCCCGAGGTCAGGTCGAGGTCGCAGAGCGGATCCGCATGGTGCGCGTCAAAACCCGCCGAGATGATCAGCCAGTCCGCCCCATGTTGCTCGATGGCGGGTGCGACCACGGACTCAATGCTGCTGCGGTAGTGCTCGCCGGTGGCCCCGGGCGGAAGCGGGAGATTGATGGTGGTGCCCAGGCCGGCGCCGCTACCGACATCCTCGGCAAATCCCGTGAAGGGATACATGGGATTCTGGTGCCAGGACACGTACAAGACATCGGGATCCCCGAAGAAAATGTCCTGAGTCCCGTTTCCATGGTGCGCGTCAATGTCCACGATTGCCACCTTGTTGCCCAGAGCCTTGAGATGAGCCGCAGCAACGGCCACGTGATTGTACAAACAGAATCCCATGGCGGTGGCCGACGTTGCATGATGTCCGGGCGGTCTGACCGCCACGAACGCGCCACCGAAGTCCCCGGAACCAAGTCGGTCGACGGCGTTCAACAACGTTCCAGATCCCAAGCGGGCCAACTCCTCGGAGCGTTCGCTCATGGAAGTGTCGAGGTCGATCAGGCCTCCACCTTCGGCGGCCAGCAGTCCAAGACGTTCCAGATGGGCTGGTGCATGGACGGTCAACAGTTCGGAGTCGGTTGCCGAGCGCAGGTCCAGAGGTGCCAACATCTCGTGAAGATGATGACGTTCGATCCCTTCCCGCACCGCGTCGATCCGGCTCGGCCTTTCAGGGTGGCCTTCACCGGTTCGGTGTTCCTTGAACACGGAATCGGCGTTGAACAGAACCGTCATCAAAACAAGCTTATGTCCGTTCCGACTCCGGGATTCCGCTGTCATTAGAGTTGTCCGTGAGTCGCCGGCGTCGCTGGTGCACAACGGGAGTCCGTGCCGGTGATGACCACAACCGAAACGATCAACATCGGAAGACTTCACTTCCGGATCAGACCATGGCATTCCGACAGTTCCATCGCCCATGTGGCCATGGCTCCCGGTGGCGGGGTTCCGGATACGGCTGAGATCGCCGAATGCCTGAGTCGAATTCGGGATCTGGGATACCGGTCAGCATTGACCTCTGCGATGGACACCGCTGAAGGAAGCGCTTACCGGTCCCTCGGATTCACCGAACGCGATCGCCTGCGGGTGATGCGGCACGATCTGACGGATCTGGATCAACTGAAGGGTGGCGATCGGGCCAGTGACTACACATGCAAACGCGCAAGGAAATCAGACAAGCCCGAATGTCTGGACATTGACTCGCGTGCCTTCGAGCCATTCTGGCGCCTCGATGCCGGTGGCCTGGCGGATGCCGAAGCAGCCACACCATCTCGACGTTTTCGGGTGATCCTGGACCAAAAGAGGGTGATTGGATACGCCGTGACCGGTCGCGGCGGTCAACAGGGTTTCATTCAGAGGCTTGCGACCGATCCCGACCTTCAACGTCGAGGTGTCGCATCACTGCTTGTGGTGGACGCGCTTCGCTGGTGTGGGCGACGACACGCCCGAGAAGTGTTCGTGAACACGCAGGTGTCGAATGTTGCCGCCACAAGGCTCTATGAAAAACTCGGATTCGTGACAACACCAAATGACCTAGTCGTGTTGTTCTGGTCCGGTGACTGATTCACTCTCACGCCGCTTTCCGAGTGGTGAACCGGGCCGACAACGTCGGATACCGCTGCAGCCGGCTGTGGTTTTGGCGATCCTTCTCGGCAGCATCATTTGCAGCATCATTTTCGGTGCGACCGGTCACGCCCAGGAACCAGCCTCTTCCATCGCAGTGGAGATGGTCAGCCCCTGGGTGGCGGCTGACGGCGAATTCGTGGTGAGACTGGAACCCAGCACCGAGATTCCGCTCGACGCTCGATTCACCTACGTGATCCACCAGAGGTTGCGAACCGAGGATGAGTCCACACTGCGCGAGCAACTCGAGGACCTGGAAAGCGGAGGATCTCCAGGTGGCAATCTCCACGGACCCGAGAAGTTTCCGGCTTTGCTACTCGGTAATCCAGCCGATGGCCTGGAACTGGAAATCCCCATTCGAAGCAGGTCGGGCGATCCCGACCGACTGCTTGTCCCCACGCAGGGGATTCATCCCGTTTCGTTGAAAATCGAGACGGTTGACGGCAGTACCCTGTGGTCCGAAACGGTCTACCTGAACCGACTTCCCGATACCGAGCCGGTCGGACGAGACGGTCTGTCCGCCTACACCGCGGTTCAGGTGATCGTTGGTATCGACTCGACCCCCACACTGAGCGCCCAGGGTGACCTGGAACTGGACGCCGAGGAACGCGCCTCGATTGCGTCTGTCCAGTCACTTCTCAATGAGAGCACCGATCTCCCGGTGACACTGAATGCGAGGCCCAACACGGTGCTCGGCCTGACCCGATCCACCGACCCCGAGGATCCCGCGTTTGTCAAAGAGGTTGCCGACGCGGCGTGGATCCTGGGCCGTCAGAGTTACGTGCGCGTGGATGCGGCCGGCCTGACTGCCACAGGCAGGTCGGAACTGCCACGACAGATACTCGCAGGGGATGATTTCCTGTCCGGGACAGGAAACCTCAACAGGGAACTCTGGCTCCTGGATGACACCGTGGACACCGAAGCAGCCCACGCACTGGCAACCATGGGCATCAAACACCTGGTGATGTCCCCGGGTGCTTTCATCCCCCAGTCCACCGACGGGACCGGACTCGAATCTGTCCGGGCCTTCGCAGTGGAGGGTGAACCCACCATGACGGTGACCGCGTATGACCCCGCGCTCATTCGACAACTCAGCGAAACCGAAAGCGACCCGGCCCTGAAGGCTCACCGCAGCACCACCGCCATGATGGGTTCGTGGTTCGAAGCGATTCTGGATCCCGACGACGCCTTCCCGGGTTCTACCGCCACTATCATCCTTCCACCGAACACCGAACCCGACACCCTGCGGGCCCTCATGGAGCCTCTGACGGAGTCCGGGCCGTTGCGAGCGGCAACCCCGGAGGCCGCGGCAAACAATCGCGGTGTTCCGATGACGGCCGGACTCGTTGATCGTGAAACCGGCGATCTCACCAGCGTGGTTGGCCGAACCAACGCAGTACGTGCACAAATCGACGGATATCGCTCCATGACAACCGACGACAATCAAGACACGATGGAATGGGATCTCATCAACAGCCAGGCACCGGCGCTGTCCGCGGACGAGTCCCAGAGAGAGTCGCTGTGGTCTGGAGTATCCGACTCGATCGATGCCAAGGTTGCCCAGATAACCGGCCCGGAGGAACGCACCATCGTTCTCACCTCCAGTTCGGGCACCATCCCTCTCAGACTCACCAACGGCCTCGACCTACCGGTGACGCTGCGGATGTCGGTGCGCTCCCCCCGTCTCGAGTTTCCCGAGGGAAGTGAGTCGAACATCGTGCTGCCCCCGGGCGAGAGTCTGATCAACATCCCCATTGAGGTCCGGGCTCCGGGCGCCTCCCTGCTGAGGATCCGACTCTCTTCTCCTGACGGGGCAATCCGACTGCCGGAGGCAGTTGTTCCGGTTCGATCGTCGTCCATATCCGGTGTGGGCGCAGCGCTGTCGATCCTCTCGTTGGCGTTCCTGCTGCTGTGGTGGTGGCGAACCCATCGTCGGTCCAAGACCCAGGCCGCTGCCGGGCACCCGAGCTCAAAGACCGCCGAGTAGCGTTGGCGACGGGTGTCTGATTCAAAGGGGTTCGACCCTTCGACCGAACAAACTCAGATTGACGGACCACTGGGTCTGCTCGGTGCCGGCACGGTGGTGGCAAACCGCTATGTCCTTCATCGGCTTCTCGGAAGCGGCGGAATGGCCCAGGTCTGGGAGGCCACCGACGAAACGCTCGGACGTAATGTGGCGGTGAAGATCCTTCACCCGCATCTCGCCGGCGACGAGACGTTCGTGTTGCGGTTCCGCCAGGAGGCGATCGCCGCAGCCCGCCTGAGCCACCCGAACATCGTGGGCGTCTACGACACCTGCTCGGATGGCTCCAATGAAGCCATCGTGATGGAACTGCTCGAGGCGAAGACGCTGCGAGAAGTCCTCGACGAGCGGGGAAGCCTCGATGTACCGAGTGTGGATCGCATCGGAATCAGATTGCTGGACGCTCTCGAGGCGGCGCACCGGGCCGGGATCGTGCACCGGGATGTGAAGCCTTCGAATGTTCTGCTCTGCTCCGACGGACGAGTGAAAATCGCGGATTTCGGGATTGCCAAAGCTGAGGACAACACCGAGCTGACCCGCGAAGGATCTCTGCTCGGAACCGCTTCCTACCTTTCACCGGAGCAGCTGACCAACGAGCAGATCGACGGGCGATCAGACCTCTTCTCCCTGGGTGTGGTCCTCTATGAATGCCTGACCGGCCAGTTGCCATTTTCCGGCGACACCGATGCGGCCACTGCGCTGTCCAGGCTGCACACACAACCCGCTGATCCCCGCCAGTACCGCTCGGACATTCCTCCCTGGCTGGCTGACGCAGTGATGCGATCTCTCAGTCGATATCCAGTAGATCGGTTCTCCGACGCGGCCGACTTCCGTGCGGCCCTCAGCTGGGATGGAATCCCCGAGGTCGAAAATCCAGCGGAAGTGGAGGTGGAGGAGTACTACGACGAAGAGCTGGAACCCGAGAGTTTCGGCCGATCGGAACGCAGCTGGTTGGTCCCGGCGATGTTCATTCTGCTCATCGGTACGGCCGTGGTCGTTGCCTACTTGCTTCTCCAACGAACATCGGAACCCTCTTCAACTGATCGCACGACTGTGCCCGCCGCCGCGGAACCGGATGCCGCCACAATCGCAGGTGTGCGAACCTACGATCCGGATGGGTCAGGTGAACCCGGAGAGAACGATGGTCTGAGCGCAGCGGCTGTTGATGGCGACACCACAACTGTCTGGCGAACGGAGTCCTACGACTCTCAGGACTTCTTCGGCTCCAAGGACGGCGTGGGCCTGATCGTCGATCTCACTGGCCCGTCACAGATCCACACAGTGACGATCGAGGGCTCAACCAACGGATGGTCCGGTGAGATCCATCTGCTGGCCGAGGGACAGGAACCGGATCCCGACCTCGAGCCCGCAGCAACACTGGTGGATGTCAGGGAAACCGCGGTGGTGGACCTCGGCGGCCAGATCGCCTCATCGATCCTCATCTGGATCACGGACCTCGGTGAATCCGATGACCGACACCGCGTGGAAATTGCCGAGGTCACGGTCGCCGGCACAGCCAACGGCTGATGGGGGTGGGAAACCGAAAGGCTGATGCGGACGAGGCCATTCTGATCGAACGGGCCCGCGCCGGAGAACGTCCCGCTGCCGAGCAACTGCTACGGAACCATCTTCCCGGGATCAGTGCAATCTGTCGACGAATGTGCATCAATCCATCCGACGCCGAGGACGCCACCCAAGAAGCCATGATTGCCATCACTCGTGGAATACGCCGATTTGAAGGTCGAAGTTCGTTCTCGACCTGGGTGTACCGAGTGACCACGAACACGTGCCTGGATGAAATCCGCCGGCACAAGCGCCTGCCAACACCAAGCGAAATGTACGCAGAGGTTGCTGCCCCCAGCGATGAAGAGCCGACTCAACGAATTGAGCAATACGAGCTTCGAGATCAGCTGAGCGCGGCCCTTGACGATCTGCCGGAGCAATATCGCGTGGTGGTGATCCTGCGGGATCTGGCTGATCTCGAATACGGCGACATCGCCTCGATCCTGGAGTTGAATCTGGGCACGGTGAAATCGCGGATCGCCCGAGGCCGGGCACGACTGGCGCGGCAATTGGCCGACAATCGTGCGGACATCGCCCACGCGGGAACCAATTCGCCCTCCGAATCGTCAGAATCCCCGAAGGTGACATGACTGATCCATCCGGTTCCCACAACAATCATCCCGAAGCTGCGGCAACTGACGTGGAACAGCGCGCCTCCTTACTTGTTGACTCCTTCCTCGCTGACTCACAGTTTCCTCCTGACTCAGATCGAATGGGGACCCGCGCTGACCCGGAGGCCGTGGACTTGGCCAACCTCATGCTCAGTGCGCGGGAAGGTCTTCGCCAGATCGATCCCCCGTCTGCCGATCGCTCTGACGACATGGTCCTCAGAGCCATGGCGGCCTTCGACGAAGAGTCTTCCGACCAGAATGGCGAAACCACCGGGGAGACAACCGCTGCGGTCACCCCGCTCAGGCAGAAGAGACAAGCCCCCAAGTGGTTGGCGGCAGCGGCCGTGACCCTCCTGGTCGGAGTGGGTGTTGGATGGTTCGCCGTCAACTCCACCCAGAATGAGCGCTTCGACTCGACCGCAATGCAGGCAACGACACCGGATGCAGCGACCAGCGAATCCGGTTCGAATGGGACCGCGCCCGAACAGTTCGGCCCCGACCTCAGCGCCCCCGCGGCCGGACAGGACCGCCAGAATGGCGATAATCCAGCTGAAACCGGTGAGTCCCCGCAAGTTGGGGACGTTCCGGACCAGTTCGACCAAATCCAGGCAGCCATTCAGTTGTTGGGAGAGCGACTCCGGTCGATCCTTGGTCTGTACGTGCCCTGATCCCCTTTCTGCCTCACTTTCACAAGCGTGTGGCTCCCAACGCATATGCTGACGCCGATGAGTACCGATCCGTCCTCTGCAGTTCCCAACCCTGATTCCGGCGGATCGGCGAACGACGCCGCCGAACCCGATTGGACCGATCAGGTTGCGGATCTGATCGTCGATACGGTCGACAAGATCAGGAGCCGCACCACCGGCCCGATTCAGAACGTCGTCAGAGCGTCGGTGTACGGCCTCGTCGCCCTGATCGTCGTGATCCCGATTCTGATTGCATTCTTCGCAGGCCTGGTCAGGTTTCTCAACTACGTAATCCCCGGCGACGTGTGGATCGCCTACCTCACGATCGCCGTTGGCATGTGGTTGATCGGCTGGTTTGTGTGGAGCCGCCGCAAACCCACTGACTGACGCCTTCAGGCAAGTATCCATTCACCCCCAATCCCCTCAATCCCATCCACCTGCAAGACCCAGACGGTCGGGAATGAACCGGTCCCCCGACGGGTTTGCCCGGGTTCACTCCAGTCCACGAATCGGAGACACGAATGTCGGAACAACGCAAGATCATCATCATCGGCTCGGGTCCCGCTGGACTGACGGCCGCCATCTACAGCGCCCGTGCCAACCTGGAACCCCTGCTGATCGAGGGTGAACCTTCCTCAACCAGTGATCAGCCCGGCGGCCAGTTGATGCTGACCACCGACGTGGAGAACTACCCGGGATTTCCCGACGGAATCCAGGGTCCCGAACTGATGGGTGGATTCCGAGCCCAAGCAGAACGATTCGGCGCAGAGATCATTACCGCCAAGGTTTCGAAGGTGGAGTTCTCCGAACACCCATTCCAGATCTGGGTGGGAGACACCGACGCAGAACCCACATACACCGCTGCCGCGGTGATCGTGGCCACGGGTGCTCAGGCGCTGATGCTCGGCCTGCCCGGTGAAGACGCCCTCCTGGGACACGGCGTTTCCACCTGCGCCACCTGCGACGGCTTCTTTTTCCGTGATCAGGACATAGCGGTGGTCGGTGGCGGCGACTCGGCTGTGGAAGAAGCGATGTTCCTCTCCCGATTCGCCTCTTCCGTCACGGTGATCCACAGGCGCGATGAACTCCGCGCCTCGAAGATCATGGTTGACCGAGCGATGGAGAACCCGAAGCTCAAGTTCCAGTGGGACACAGTGGTGACAGAGATCATCGGCGATCAGAAGGTCGAAGGCCTCAAGACAAAGAACGTCAAGACCGATGAAGAATCAGTATTGGAAGTGACCGGCCTGTTCGTTGCAATCGGCCACCGGCCATCCACGGACCTCTTTGTCGGACAATTGGAACTGAAGGACAACGGATACCTTCAGACCCGCGATTCCCGCTCACTCACCGACGTTGAGGGCGTGTTCGCGTGCGGAGACGTCCAGGATGACTGGTACCGCCAGGCAATCACCGCTGCCGGCAGCGGCTGCATGGCCGCCATCGATGCCGAGCGCTGGCTCGAAGAACAAGGCCTTTAGAACTCCAATGGGCAGAACCCCCAATCGGGAATTGAACTGCAACCCAAGTGGTTGTTGGTAATGCAAACATCACGGTTCCTCCGTTCCGGGGGAGTCGCGAATCAGAAGGGCAAGAAACGAATGTCTGTAGTCTCCGAACTCACCGATTCCACATTTTCCGAAGAGATCAACTCTTCCTCCGAGCCGGTCGTGGTCGACTTCTGGGCCGAGTGGTGTGGACCCTGCAAGATGGTTGCACCCATCCTGCACGAGATCGCCGAGGAACAAGCCGGTAAGCTCAAGGTGGGCAAGCTCAACGTCGACGAAAACCCCGCCATCGCGCAGCAGTTCAATGTGATGAGCATTCCCACCATGATCGTATTCCAGGACGGAGCCGAAGTGAAGCGGATCGTTGGCGCCAAGGGCAAGGCCCAGCTTCTTGAGGACTTCGCGCCCCTTCTCTGAGGCCGCGTTCCCCTCCGGGTCCGCGTTCCTCAGCCAAAATCGCGCAAGGGAACAGCAACTCCCGCGAGGGCAGCTCCGAGGACACGGCAACGCCGGCGCTCGAAGCGAGCACCGATGGAGACACGGGTAGCATTGTCGCCATCACGTCCGCACCCACTCCCCTATCCGCAGGTTCGGCTGGAGCCGATGTCCTCGATCTGCAACGCCGCCTCGATGCGGTCGGATGCCTGACGGCCCCTGACCGGCCGGGTCGCTTCGACTCAGCGACCGAACAAGCACTTCGGCAGTTCCAGCGCTCGAGAGGCCTGGAAGCCACGGGATTGTGCGACATCCACACGTGGGCGATGCTTCTGGAGTCCGAATTCAACTTCGGAGACCGGTTGCTCTGCCTGCGGTCCCCCATGATGCGCGGGGAAGACGTTTCGGAAGTGCAGTTGCGCCTCGGAACCCTTGGATTCGACTCTGGCCGGGTCGATGGAATCTTCGGGCCCATGACTCGTCAGGCGGTCGGTAGTTTCCAGCGCAACGCGGGCCTCATCTTCGACGAGGTTTGTGGCCCGGACACCTTCGAAGCCCTGATTCGCCTTCAGGGAAGGGCCGGAACGGCTTCCGTGACGACAGTACGCGAACGCGTGGAACTCGAGCGGATCCAAGCTGACCTGAAATCACTAAGAATCGCCCTTGGGTCAGAGACACCAGCAGAACCTCTGACTGTCTCATTGGCAGCTAGATTGAGTCCCCAAGTATCAGCTTTGACTCTGACCGACGGCGACTGGTCAGATCAGGCGAAAGCCGCCAACGATTTCGATGCATCCCTCTACCTCGGAATCCTCCGGGGGACCGATGACTTGGTGGAAACGTTCTACTTCTCAACTCCCGGTTTCGAGTCGGTCGGCGGGCATGTGCTGGCAGACCTGATCCTGAAGGAGATGCCTGCCACTCCAGACCTGAGAATGGGAGAGGCGCGAGGAATGAGGTTACCGATCCTGCGCGAAACCCGGCCGCCGGCAGTATTGCTCAAACTGGGAAACACCCGTAACGAGAACACTCACGACGAAACCACTCGTGAACAGAACACTCGTGACACTGAGCGCAGGAACGACCTTGTGGTCAATTCTTTGCACCGCGCGCTCGAACGCTGGGCCTCCGAACCCGTCGCCTGACCCCGAAGCTCAACCTGCAGTTTAGCTTCGGTATACCCACAGAGTTATCCACGTCTGTGGATAACCAATTTGCCTCGACGTGAACCCATTGTTCTGACTACTGGGTACCAGATGCGAGCGCGTGGACACTCGGACCCAGAGCGCGCCATTCGCTGCGCGATTTCATTTCTCGATTATGTGACGGTAGATCCTCTCAAGATCTTCCAGATCCGCGAATTCAACTGTTACCTTGCCCCGCCGGGCGGACATTGAGATCGAGACGCGAGTACCGAGGTACTCTGCGAGCAACTCTTCGAGTTCGAGCAGCCCTGGGGGACGAAGGCTGGAATCTGGCGAGTCACCTGATCCTGAGTCAGGGGACTCATCGTCTTCATTCGAGCTCTCTGTCGATCCATTCGACCCGTCACCCAGCTGATCCTCAAGCATCAAGCGCTCTTTGACCAACTCTTCGACCTTGCGGACCGAGAGTGCTTCGCGCACGGACTTCATCGCCAAGCTTTCCTGATAGGAACGATCAGGATGGGCCAGAAGTGCCTTTGCGTGGCCGGCCGTCAAGAGGCCGTCTGCGACCAACTTCTGAACCGCCGGAGTCAGCTGGAACAAACGAAGCAGGTTCGCCACTGCGGAGCGGCTCTTGCCAACTCGTTGTGCAACCTGATCCTGAGTATGACCGAATTCTTCGATCAGCAGCTGATATGCGGCAGCCTCTTCCAGTGGATTGAGGTCCTGACGATGGAGATTCTCCACCAGGGCCTCCTCCAGCGAGGCGATTTCACTTGCAGACCGCACCACAACCGGAACTGCTTTGAGGCCACAGCGCTTGGCTGCCCTCAAACGTCGTTCTCCCGCAATCAGCTCGTACCCACCGTCGATCTCACGAACCAGCAGCGGTTGGAGGACACCCATCTCCCTGATACTCGCCGCCAGGGATTCAAGGGATTCCTCGTCGAAGCTCCGGCGCGGTTGATTCGGGTTGGTCGAAATTTGCTCGAGGGGAACATCACGAAGGGTTGACTCATCCGTCACCAGGATCTCTTCGGGAGATGAGGGGATCAGAGAGTTGAGTCCCCTGCCAAGACCGCCTTTAGACGCCATTGCTTATCTCCCTGGCCAACTCGCGATACGCAACCGATCCCCTGGAACTCGGGTCGTAGATGGTGACCGGCTGACCATACGAGGGTGCTTCGGATAGTTTGATGTTCCGAGGAATCATGTTCTTGCAGACACGGTCGCCGAAATGCGATCGCACCTCGCCGACAACCTGTGCTGCCAACTTCGTACGACTGTCGTACATGACCATCACGATGGAGTCGATTTCCAAGCCGGGATTGAGATTCTCGCGAACCAACGCCACATTGCGGGAGAGCTGTGCAAGACCCTCCAATGCGTAGTACTCGCACTGAATCGGAACCATCACCTCGGTAGCCGCTACCAGCGCATTCACCGTCAGCAGTCCGAGCGAAGGCGGACAGTCGATCAGGATGAAATCGTATTCGTTCTCCACTTCCTTGAGTGCTGTCTTGAGTTTGGCCTCGCGGCTGAAGGCGGACACCAACTCAATCTCAGAGCCAGCCAAATCCAGGCTTGCCGGAGCAACAAACAAGCCTCGTACCTCCGTTGGCTCGATGCAGTCATCGATCGGAAGTTTGTTCAACAAGACGTCGTACATGGTCTCATCAAGCACCTGCTTGTTGATTCCCAGTCCTGTGGTGGCGTTGCCCTGCGGATCCAGATCAACCACCAGGACTCTGTAATTGAGATCCGCCAGTGATGCTCCCAGATTCACGGTAGTGGTGGTCTTGCCCACCCCACCCTTCTGGTTGGCCAGAGCAATAATTCGCGGCGGTTTCGGCTGAGCCTGTTCCACCGGGGAAGGATCGTCCTCTTCTGAGCGGGATTCGACTTCGGATCGGGATTCGACCGGGGAGTCATCGGTTGACCGCGTGACCTCGACGTCGGCTATCGGTTCGTCCAAAGCGGTGGGATCCGATGCCCCGCTGGGTTCAATCATTTCATCTCCCGGATGGGTTGAGCCCAGCCGTAACGGGAACGTCAGCAGCTGCTGAACAAGTCGTAGCGACGTCCGTAACGGTCCAGGCCCCTGCATATCCCTTGCATATACCTGACTGGTGCACCTCTAGTAGGGGACATCCTCGCCGGTATTCCCCGCGTGGTCAAGCATTCCTTGCAATCCGATTGTTCCACGTGGAACGCGGTCATAGGGTGATCCCTCAGGACATTTTGAACCGGGGAGGTGTTCCACGTGGAACACCTGAGAATCCCTGGATACAGGGGGAGAATCCCCGAAGGAGCAGAGGGGAGAATCCCTGAATGAGCGGAGGCGAATCCCTAGAACAGTGGGCGTTTGCGGGGCACACCACGTCGCCGTGGCACATCAGGCGACAGGTCACCAATGGCCTTCATCACCGCGTATGTGCCACCACGCACCCGGACAAACTCCGGGTCACCAAACCCCAACACGGCGAGAGGGCCGCTGGGCCAGCGATCGGACTTTCTGATCAGGGGACCGTTCCCGGACGGCGCACTGTCCCCGAATGGCGCACTGTCGGATGGTGGCTCGCTGACGATCAGATGACCGCCGTCGACGAGGAATCCTCTCGCGCACTCAGCCGTAACTGCCGGCGGACCAAATGAACGGGCGGAGACCACATGGACCGACTCTCGAAACAGGGGACTGTGGGCGGCGTCCTCTGCGCCGGCGTGCACCACCTGAACTCGGTCGCCAATATCCAATCGCCCGACGGCCCACTCCAGGAAACGACATCTTCGTGCAGCGGACTCGAGGAGGACAACGCGCGAGTCGAGCAGATCAACAGCCAATACCAGCGCCGGCAGGCCTCCACCTGAGCCGAGATCCAGTATTCTCAATTCCTCTGGTGTATCAGCCAGCGGCCTATCGGGCAGTGCCGCAGACGGCGGTGGCGGAGCCAATGACCCCAACGGGGACTTCCCGGAGAGCAAGTCCGAGAATCCCCGAGAGTGTTCCAGCTGATCAACGAGTGCCGCCGAGCCTACCAGCCCTCGACGACGTGACTCCGACAGGATCCCGAGAAGGGCCAAATCGGAGTCCGAAGTCACTTCGTGACGTCTCTCAAGCCGGGCGAATCACAATCCGGCGTCGTGGTTCCTCGCCGACGGACTCCGTGTCGAGGTCATCCAGTCCGGCCACCAGATCATGCACAACCTTGCGATCCATACGCGACATCGGCTCAAGAATGACCTCTTCACCGGAGTCGATCACCGAAGCCGATTCAGCCTTGGTGAACTCCTCCAGAGCTGCAGTGCGATCTGAGCGAGCACCGGCAACGTCCAGACGAACCTTGCCGTACTCACGGCCTTCAGCCACATGCTGAATGGCGTTTCGGCAAACTTCCTGCACTGAGTCCAAGGTTCCAAGTCCGGGGCCAATGAGCAGCCCGAGCCCTTCACCTCTGACTTCGAAAGCAAGGATTCCGTCTTCGCGCAGTTCACCGTCAACCTCGGCGTTGAGACCGAAGGCGTCGACAAGACCCTGCAGAAAGGCACATCCGACCTGAACCTGCTCGTCCCCTGGCATCATCTCGCGCTCCCCGTTGTCGTTCTTGTTGTGATTTCTGGCGCCGCGGCTTTTTTCGTTCTTGGCAGATGACCCGGCTGCCTGATTGGCAGCGTCCTTGCGATCAGCCTTCGGGCCCTCGTCTTTTGCGGAGGTCTTCGGCGAGGCCTTGGTCCTGGATTTCTGGTCATCAGATTTGCGCTGGCCATCAGATGACTCCGGTCGGTCGCCGGAGACCGACTTGTCGGCTCCGGAACCCGAGTCCTGCCCCTTGCCTCTGCGGCGACGACCGTCCTGCTTCGGTCGCGGAGTGCGAGGAGCCACCCGTGCCTTCACCCGGGCGCTACCGCGTACGCGTCCGAACAGCCCGGGTTTGGGCTCCTCGAGGACTTGAATTTCGGCGTCAGCTTCTGCCACGCCCAACTCGTCGAGTGCTAGCTCAGTGGCGGAATCCACCGTTTTGGCGCTTGTTTCTACCCATTCCACGTTCGATCAGTCCTTTTTTCTGGAGGAACCGCCGCGACCCTCACCTGAGCGTCGTCGTCGACCCGATTTCTGTTGGGAGCTTCCCGAAGAACTCTTCTGACCGCCGGCTTTGTCGTGGGCCTTCTGGCTTTTCACGCTTTTGCCGGGAGTCCTTGCAGCAGCTGTTTTGCCATTGGGACTCCCCTCTTTCGGTTTTTGAGAATTCTTCGGTTGTTGAGAATTCGACTTCTCGGAGTCGTCTTTCTTGTCGGGTTTCGGCGACTTCCCGATCGCCTTCTGAGAACCCTTTCCACCGGTCTTCTTCTCGGTTCCGGTGGTCTCGATCACATCGTCCTTGTGTTCCTTGGCGTAGATGCTTCTGGTGATGTAGGCGTTGGTCCCGATGCGGCACAGGTTCTGCGTACACCAATAGAGAGCCAGGCCTGCGGGGAACCCGAATGAGAAAATCGGCAGGAAGAAGGGCATGAACCGCATGATCAACTGCTGTTGAGGATTCACGTTGCCGGACTTGTTCCGACTCTGGAGCTGGCGGTTCTGGATGATTCCGGTGATCAACATGATCACAAGGAGCAGCAGGTAGGGGATGGCGATGATCCAGCTCGCCTTGAGTGCTTGCGACGCGGACAGTGAAAGGTCGAGGCCAAGGAAGTTCATCTCATTGGTGTTGCTCAGCGCCTCATACATCTCCGTGTTGCTGTCCAAGTGCTGTGGCTGGAAGAACTGATCGGTGATCCGCCACGATGTCAGTGACTGGCCCACATCAACCTGACCACCGATGTGGCCGATCCCGGACCCGAGGCCACCCGCGCGAACGGTCAGGCCCCTCATCAACTGATACATGATGATGAACACCGGCATCTGTGCCACCAATGGCAAGCAGCCGCCAAGCGGGTTGATCTTGTGCTCTTTGTAGAACGCCATCAACTCCTGATTGAGCTTCTCGCGATCGTCCTTGTACTTCTCCTGAATCTTCTTCATCTCAGGTTGAAGTCGCTGCATCTGCATCATTGAGCGGGTACTCTTGATGGTGAGCGGAGTGATGAGCAGCATCACGGCCACGGTGAGGCCCATGATGGCGAAGCCGTAGTTGGGTATCAGCGTGTAGAAGAAGTTCATGACTGATGCCAGGGCATCAAACAGCGGCTCGAACATCAGTTCGCCTTCCGGTCGGGAACGGGATCATATCCGGAGGTACCCCAGGGATTGCACCGCACGATTCTCTTGAATCCGAGCCACGAACCCTTGAACGCGCCGTGGGACTCGACGGCCTCAAGGGTGTAAGTGGAGCAACTTGGCACGTGTCGGCACGGCGAGGGGCGGTCTCGTCGGGCCATCTGGTACCACCGGATGGGAGCAGAGGTTATTCGGACGGCCAATGCCGGGTTCTCTTTCCCCCCGTGCTCGTCCAATTCGGACTCCTCGCGCTGGTGAAGTTCGGGTTCAGCCATGTCCGGATTCTCCCACCGGGGATCTGTCCAGATTCCCGAGCGCGATCCTCAATGAACGCTCGAGGGTGCCGAAATCGGGCAGTTCCCGAACAGGGCGGAGGGAAACCAGGTACTGGCCACGAGAAACCGCACCCTGATCACAGAATGACTGCAATATGTGACGCATTTGACGCCGCGAGCGGTTTCTTGCCACGGCGTTGCCATAACGCTTGGGAACTGCGAATGCGACAGCAACCGGAACCTCTTCTGGTTCTGAGGCCACACGGGAAACCTTGACGGGCCCGTGACGAGCTGAGTCAGCCTTCTGATTCAGCCGTGTGAAGGTTTCTCGGCGTTCGATGCGATGGAGCACGACCGAACCGCCGATCAGGCGGACAGCTTCTGGCGGCCCTTGCGACGGCGGCTGTTCACGATGGAGCGGCCGGCACTGGTTGACATGCGATGGCGAAAGCCGTGCTTACGGGCTCGACGCTTCTTGTTGGGTTGATAAGTGCGCTTCACGGTTGGAACTCCACGAATTGACTGGGACCACCTGGTCCGAATGGGCGGGGTCTGACTTGTTGTGAACAGACAGTCGCACGAAAGCAGGGTGCGCCGGAAGTTGTGTCTGTGCGGTCGGCTCCCCCGGGAAACCGAACCGGTGTCACAAACCTAGAGCACCCGGAGAATCCATGCCAACCACCCTGAGCACCGCATTGGCCCAGACCGACCACATATAGTGCCGCTTGCAGCATTCATGACGTTTTTGACCATGTGAATCACCCTGAGACGCGTTATCGGTTGAAGCGACGCCGAACTGTGATTAGGTTCCGACAGGCGCCAATGTAGGCCTGTATGCCAGACACAACATGTCCTTCCGAGGATCCCAGAGTTTTCCACAGATGTGGATCAGCTGTGGATTACTGGTAGGCACCCAGAGAAATCCGGAGGACGAGCGAGTGGAAGACGGCGAAGCGATTTGGAGCAGGGTCTCCGAAAACCTGCGCGAACAGGTCAGCGACGCCGTCTGGAACTCCACCTTCCAGGACGTCCGCGTGGTTGGAGTTGATGACGGTTCGCTGGTGTTGGCTGTGCCCAGTCAACTCCTTCGGCAGCGAATCGAACAGCGTTACCTCGGTCTGCTCGACGCGGTGCTTGAAGACTCGGGGCACGCTGAGATAACAGCCCTTTTCGAGGTGTCGCAGCCCGCGCCTCGCGAACCCTCAACACACGATGTTGCAGCACAACCGGATTCAAATGGCGAAGCCGAGACAGGAGAAGCTGGGACGGAGGCCGGGCTGAACCAGCCAGCTGATGCAGTCTCGCAGCTCGCTGGATCGCGTCGGGTTTCCACCCAGGACCAGATCAGTGGGGACTCGACTCTGCAGGGCACAAAACGCTACACATTCGATTCCTTCGTCATCGGCCCGTCGAACCGCTTTGCGCACGCTGCGGCGTTGCGGGTTGCCGAAACGCCGGCACGCAGCTACAACCCGCTGTTCGTCTACGGCGGCGCGGGGCTTGGCAAGACTCATCTCCTGCAGTCGATCGCCAGCTACGTCGCGGAGAATTACCCGAGCTATCAGGTTCGATACATCTCTGCCGAAACCATGATGAACGAATTCGTGGAATCGATTCGCAAGAACACGCAGCCAGAGTTCAAGCAGCGGTACCGCGACATAGATGTCCTCCTCGTCGATGACATTCAGTTCATGGAAGGCAAGGAACAGCTCCAGGAAGAGTTCTTCCACACCTTCAACACGCTCCACGATGCACAACGTCAGATCGTGTTGTCGTCCGACCGTCCTCCGGATGCGATTGCCACCCTGGAGGATCGTCTCCGGAGCCGGTTCAAGATGGGCCTGATCACCGACATCCAGCCTCCGGACTTCGAGACGCGCCTGGCGATCCTCCAGAAGAAGATGGGACGGACCGGATCCAACGTGCCGCCTGAAGTACTCGAGTTCATTGCAACAAACATCACTATCAACATTCGAGAACTCGAGGGCGCACTCATTCGCGTTGAGGCATACGCTGGTCTGTACGACACCGAACTCACCGTGGATCTGGCTCAGAAAGTCCTGGGCGACATGCTCAGCTCAACGAAGGATCGTCCGATCACGGCGGCAATCATTCTTGACGCCACATCGGAAATGTTTGCGATTCCTCTCGATCGACTGCAGAGCAAGAGTCGGACCCGTGATCTCGTGCATGCCAGACAGATCTGCATGTACGTCTGCCGCGAACTCACAGATCTTTCCTATCCCCAGATCGGCAAGGAGTTCGGTGGTCGGGATCACACCACAGTGATCCACGCCTACGACAAGATCACCGAACAGATCAAGGATCGGCGCGAAACCTACGAGGACGTGACTTCGCTCATACAACGGATTCGCGCCGACCAATGAGTACCTGTCGCCTCAGGTCAAGCGGCTCCGGTTATGGCCGCCCCGGTTATGGCCGCCCCGGTTGTGGACCCTCTCGTTGTGGACCCTCTCGTTGTGGAAAACGTCGCCCTGAGAGGTCTTGGGAGGTGGATCGCGATGTTGAGGGGAGCGAGGTCGCGATGTTGATCTCCGGATCACAAAAGTTGCTTGTGCACAGACATTCGTGTAATTACAAGCATGAGATGGGAAACGGTGGACAACTTGGGGACACTGCGGCCCTACGGACACTTGGCGCGCGCTATGTTCTCCACAATCCACAGTGCCAACTACTACTACTGAAGATTTACACCCAATGAGTATCAGTAGATGGGGAAAGTGAATCACGGTGAAATTCAGGTGTGAAAGGGACGTACTCGTCGAAGCCCTTGCCAATTCGAGCAGGGCGGCCACGGGTCGAGCCAGCAACGCAATGATGTCCGGGCTGCGCCTTGAGCTGTCCGGTGACTCACTGCAGGTGACCGGTCGCGATGAACATCTCACGATCTCGAGTGACATCCAGGTTGCCGGTGAGTCAGATGGCGTGGTGATCTTGCCGGCCAAGCTGGCTCTGGACATTGTCCGCAAGCTGCCGAGCGGAGCCGTCGAAGTCGACGCGTCCGATGGCGATCCCAGGATCAGCGGTGGCCGCTCGGAATTCTCGATGAGGTCGATGCCGAGCCACGAGTATGCAGTTCCCTCGACTGCCGAGGGTGAATCGGTGGTTGTGGATACCCAGCAACTGAGCGACGCTCTCAAGCAGGTGGTCCGCGCAGCATCCACCGATGAGGCGCGAGGTGCACTGACTGGTGTCTTGATGTCGGCTGAGGAAACTGGCCTGAAGCTGGTTTCCACCGACTCTTATCGCTTGGCAGTGCGGGCCCTGCCGGGAACGACCGTTCTCGATGAGGGCCAGAAGGTTCTGGTCCCTTCAAGGGCACTGGGTGAACTGGGGAGAATGCTCCACTCGGACGAGGAAACCACTCTCATTCTGGGAGCCAGTGACGTCACGTTCCACACTGGAGTTGTGAGCCTCACCACTGGATTGATGGTGGAGGCCTATCCGCCTTATGAGTCCGTGATTCCTAACGACACTCCGAATCGACTCACCACCGGCCGCGAGGAACTTTCCCGGGCAGTTGACAGGGTGAAGTTGATGGCCGGTGAGAACAGCCCGGTGCGGTTGTCAATGGATGCCGATGGGCTGAAGATTCACACCATCAACCGCGACGTCGGCGAAGCAGCCGAAGTGCTGGATGCCAGATTTGAGGGTGAGGCCGATGAGATCACACTCGCTTTCAACGGCAATTTCCTTCTGGACGGCCTTGATGCGACTACCGGCGATGAAGTCACACTCGACATCGTCAACGAAAAGACGGCGGCGGTGCTTCGTTCCACCAGTTCCAGCGAGTTCCTCTACGTACTCATGCCCGTACAGGTTTCCTGATCTGTGGAGCTGAACCGGCTCTCGCTTCACAATTTCCGTTCATACTCCGAACTCGAGCTGGAGTTTCCTTCTGGTCTCACCGCCTTGCGCGGTCCCAACGGCGTCGGCAAGTCCAACTTGCTGGAAGCCATCGGCTATCTGAGCACCCTCAAGTCGTTTCGCGGGGTGCCGGGTGAGGCGATGGTGGCGCATGGAACCGACAGTGCCGTGTTGCGCGCCGATGTTGTTGATCCTGACGGGCGGGCGGCCCTGATCGAAACGGAAATCACGCGCAGTGGCAGGGCCAGAATCCAGGTGAACCGGGTGCGGGCCAGACGCGCTCGCGACCTGCTCGAGACACTCGTGGTGAGTGTGTTCTCACCGGATGACCTGAAGTTGTTGAAGGAAGGGCCGTCACTGAGGCGCGACTACTGCGACGATGTTCTCGTTGCGGTGAGGCCCGCCAACGATCTGGTCCGCTCCGACTGGGAGAAAGCACTCAAACAACGCAACGCCTTTCTCAAGCAGCTTCGGCTCTCGGGTGCCGGGCCGTTGCCCGAGCCTGAGGCCACAACCCTTGCCGTTTGGGATCAGAAACTGTCGGAAGCAGGCGACAAGCTGGTCTCGTTGCGGGAATCTCTGGTGGCCAGGATGACACCGGCGGTTGCCGAGGCCTACCGCGATCTGGGTGGTGGGAGCGATCCAGTGGAAATCCACTATCAAAGGTCATGGAATGGCCCGTTGGGGGACGCTCTGGCGGAGGGAACCATCGACGACATCAGAAGGGGTGTAACCCTCAGGGGCCCTCATCGAGATGAGCTGGAAATCCGGTTGAACGGTCTGCCGGCGCGCACGCACGCCTCTCAGGGAGAACAGCGCTGCCTGTCCCTGGCCCTGAGGCTGGCTGCTCACCGCGAGTTGACCATCAGCCGTGGTTCACCGCCCGTTCTGTTGCTGGATGATGTGTTCAGCGAACTGGATCCGCGTCGATCACGGGCGCTGCTGGACTCCCTCCCTGAGGGCCAGGCGTTCCTGAGTACGGCCACAGTGCTCCCTGATGGTTGTGAACCGGATCTCCACCTGCGCGTCACCAACGGCGGTGCGGAGGCGGGGGAGTGGGTTACGTGACATTTGTTTGGAGAAGGGGGACATCGGGAAAGGGGCCATCGGGTTCCGGTACCGTTTCCACATGAGTCGCCACCGATCATCAACGGGTGATGAGCCCACTTCGATCGTGGACGCGCTTTCGGTGATCCAGCAGCGGCTGGGCACGGCCGACGCCGACCGCTTTTCAGCTCTGGTTTCGAGGTGGCCCGTGATTGTTGGTCCGGCTTGGGCCGAATACAGTGAACCGTTGGCCATCACCAGGAGGGTCCTTCGGATTTCGGTTCGGGAACCTGCCTTGGCCGAGCAGTTCAAATGGGCCCGGAACGACCTGGTCAGGGCGACCAATCAGGTCCTTGGGGAGGACCTTGTCGAGTCCCTCCTCATCAGCGTCGACAACGGGTAACGATGCTCCCGTGGTGGGTCTTCGGGGAGCGGTCGAAGTGGTAGGATCCTGAACATCCCAACGGGTTTGTTCCGCTCCTGATCCACAGGAAATCCACAGGCTTCAACCCAGACTTTCAATAGCCCGAGAATTCACCAGCCGGAGTCCGGAGTCCCGCTTGTCGCAAGAAGAATCAACATATGGTGCCGATGACATCCAGGTTCTGGAAGGTCTTGAGGCGGTCAGAAAACGCCCCGGTATGTACATCGGTTCCACCGGTCCGGCAGGCCTGCATCACCTGGTTTACGAAGTCGTCGACAACTCTGTCGATGAGGCGATGGCCGGATACGCCACTTCCATCGAAGTGACGCTGCTCAGCGACGGTGCTTGTGAAGTTCGCGACGACGGTCGCGGCATTCCGGTTGGTGCCTCGGCGCAGATGCCGGATCGCAGCGCAGCGGAGGTCGTGCTCACCGTTCTTCATGCCGGCGGCAAGTTTGGCGGGAGCGGATACAAGATGGCGGGAGGTTTGCACGGCGTCGGCATTTCAGTTGTCAACGCTCTGTCCGAGAAGGTCGAGGTGGAGATCGATCGCGATGGCCGCCGATACGCCATGAGCTTCCGCGATGGCGGCGAAGTGGTCGAGCACCTGCACGAGATCGGCGACTCTCCGCTCGACGAGAATGGCGAGGCGCGTACTGGCACAACAGTTCGTTTCTGGCCTGACCCGGGGATCTTCGACGAAACGGTATTTCGTGCCACCACGCTTACCGAGCGATTTCAGATGATGGCATTCTTGAACGCCGGGCTGAGGATCAGCTTCGCCGATGACAGGAAATCAGCGGCACGGGGAGATACCGGGATGCCCGGCGAGCCGAGACCCACCAGCGTATTCATGTATGACGGTGGAATTCGTGACTTCGTGAGCCACTTGAACGCCGCCAAGGAAGCCCTGTTCAGTGAGGTCGGCTACTACCGGCAATCGGAGGTGACCAATGACCTCACGATGGAGGTCGAGGTGGCGTTCCAGTGGAACACCGGATTCAACTCCGACGGCCTGCATTCGTTCGCCAACGGCATCTCCACAATCGAAGGTGGAATGCACGAAGAGGGATTCCGAAAGGCCATCACCAACACGGTCAACCGGTACGGCCGGGAGATGGGAATGCTGAAGGAGAAGGACTCCAACCTTCAGGGCGAGGACATCCGTGAGGGCCTTACCGCGATCCTCTCGGTGAAGCTTTCCGAGCCCCAGTTCGAAGGCCAGACGAAGGCCAAACTGGGCAACGTTCCGATGCGGTCGCTCATGGAAAGGGCCACCAACGAGAGAATGGCCGAGTGGCTCGGGGAGCATCCCTCCGAAGCCAAGAGAATCCTCCAGAAGGCCATTCAGGCCGCCCGTGCCCGCGAGTCAGCGAGAAGTGCGAGAGATGCTTCGCGGCGGAAGTCCGCTCTTGACGGCGCCGGCCTTCCGGGCAAGCTTGCCGACTGCACTTCAAAGGATCCCCGTGAAGCCGAGCTCTACGTCGTGGAAGGCAACAGTGCAGGGGGCTCTGCCAAAGACGCCAGGGATCCAAGAACCATGGCGATCCTGCCGATCAGAGGCAAGATCCTCAACGTAGAACGGGCACGAATCGACAAAGTGCTCAGCAACACCGAGATCCTGGCCCTGATTTCGGCCGTTGGTGCCGGTGTGGGTGATGAGTTCGACATCGTCAAGGCCCGTTACGGCAAGGTCGTGATCATGTGTGACGCCGATGTCGACGGCTCCCACATTCGTACCCTGCTCCTGACCTTCTTTTTCCGTCAGATGCGTCCACTCGTCGAGGGTGGGCACGTGTTCATAGCGCAACCGCCCTTGTATTCGATCGAGGTTGGGCGGAACAAGATCTATCTCAAGGACGAGCTCGCCAAGGAGCGGTTCCTGGCTGAGAATCCGAATCCCAAGAATGAGTTCCAGAGACTGAAGGGCCTCGGGGAGATGGACTCCGAGGAGCTTTGGGAAACCACCATGAACCCGGCCACCCGCACGCTGCTGCAGGTGTCCGTGGAAGAGGCGATCATCGCAGACGAGGTCTTCTCGATCCTGATGGGCGACAACGTGGAATCCCGCAAACAGTTCATTCAGACCAATGCCTCCGATGTTCGATTCCTCGACATCTGAACCCAGCGACTGAGACCCACGCGAGATGACCGACGAGAACCCGCCCGAAGAGCCCACTGGACCTTCCATCGACCCCGACGCAGATCCGAACACCGGGTCGATCGAGGCGATAGAAATACAGCAGGAGATGGAGCAGTCCTTCCTGGACTACGCCATGTCCGTGATCGTCGCGCGGGCCCTGCCGGAGGTTCGTGACGGCCTGAAGCCCGTGCATCGACGGATTCTCTGGGCGATGAACGAAGCGGGGCTGCGTCCGGACCGGAATCACAGGAAATGCGCCACTGTGGTCGGGGACGTTCTCGGAAAATACCATCCTCACGGTGATCAGTCGGTTTACGACGCCCTCGTGCGCATGGGACAGAGCTTTTCGCTGCGCCATCCGCTGATCGATCCCCACGGGAACTTTGGGTCACCGTCGGATCCGCCGGCCGCCTATCGGTATACCGAGTGCCGGCTGACCGATCTGGCGATGCACATGCTGGCCGGAATCGACGAGGACACGGTTGACTTCCAGGCGAACTTCGACGGTTCCAACGAGGAACCGAAGGTTCTCCCGGGTCGTTTCCCAAATCTGCTGGTGAACGGGAGCCAGGGGATCGCGGTCGGAATGGCCACCAACATTCCGCCGCACAATCTCGGCGAAGTGATCGACGCCACCCAGCACCTGCTGCAGAATCCGGATGCCACTTCCGACGATCTCATGGAGTTCGTCAAAGGTCCGGATTTTCCCACCGGAGGCCAGATCATGGGTCGGGCCGGGTTGGTCTCAGCGTTTCGTACAGGTCGCGGTTCCATCAAGCTGCGCGCTCGGGCCGAGATCGAGGAGGCTGGCACAGGCGAACAGATCGTCGTCACCGAGATTCCCTATCAGACCTCTGTTGAAGCCATCGAGGAGAAGATCGCCGAGTTGGTCAACTCAAGGGTGCTGGAGGGAATTCGCGAAATTCGAAATGAGCGCTCAAAGGGGGATACCCGCTTTGTGATCGAGCTGAAACGCGACGCCCCGTCGAGTGTGGTTCTGAACAATCTCTACAAGCACACACCGTTGCAGACGACCTTCGCGGTGAACATGGTCGCTCTGGTCGACGGCGTTCCGCGTACCTTGAATCTGCGGGAGGCGCTGGTTCACTACATCGCCCATCAGGTTGACGTCATCACCCGTCGCTCCGAATTCCGTCTCAGGAAAGCTCAACGCCGAGCACACATCGTGGAGGGATTCCTCAAGGCGCTGGATCTGATCGATCAGATCATCGCGGCCATCAGGGCGTCCGAGGATCGCCCCGCGGCTATCAATGTGTTGCAGGGTGAAGCCTTCGAATTCTCTGAGATCCAAGCCACGGAAATCGTGGACATGCGGCTCTCCACCCTGACTCGCCTGGGCCGTGAGCGGCTGGAGTCCGAGATTGCGGAACTACGCAAGACCATCGCTGGGCTGGAAGAGATACTGGGTAACGAGTCTGTGCTCCGCGGCGTGATTCGTGACGAGATGCAAGAGGTCCGTGACGAATTCGCCACGGATCGTCGCTCTTCCCTCGAACACGACGAAGGTGATCTCGACGTCGAGGATCTGATAGACGACGAACCCGTTGTGGTGGTGATGACACATCGGGGATACATCAAGACCGTGGCGGCAGATGCCTTCAGGGTGCAGGGGCGCGGCGGCCGTGGCCTTGCCGGAGCGAAACTCCGCGATGAGGACCATGTGGTGGATGTGATTCACACCACCACCCACTCGTATCTGTTGTTCTTCACAAACCTGGGCAAGGTGTACCGACAGAAGGTGTACCGGATCCCCATGAGGGAACGCACCGCTCAGGGACTGGCGTTGGTGAACCTCCTGCGTCTGGAGTCCGAGGAACGCGTCGAGGCGATCATCGACACGCGCGACTACGAAACCCACAAGTATCTCTTCTTCGCAACCCGCAACGGAGTGGTCAAGAAGACGCGTTTCGAGGCTTATGACAGTCCCCGTCAGGACGGCCTGATTGCGATCCGCCTGCGCGATGGTGACGAATTGGTCCGTGTGATGGCGACATCGGGAGAGGACGACATCTTCGTGCTGACCGAGGGTGGACGGGCCATACGATTCGCCGAATCCGACGTGCGGCCCCAGGGCCGCGTGGCGAGTGGCGTTCGAGGAATCCGACTGCGGGGAGCCGACCGCGTGGTTGGTGCCGGTGCCTTGGCCGGCGATTCCGCGGAACTGCTCTCGGTGACCAATGAGGGCTACGGCAAACGCACGGCAATGCATCACTTCACGGTGAAGCGTCGCGGTGGTCAGGGAGTCCGGGCTCACACGATCAAGGATGACCGCGGACGCGTGGTGAGTGGATTCCTGGTGGATTCCACGGATGACATCCTGCTGATCAATGACGCGGGAGTGGTCATAAGGACCGGCGTGAGCACGATCACCTCTCAGGGCCGAGCAGCCTCGGGCGTGCGCGTGATGAATCTTGATGAGGGAACGAAGGTGGCTGCGGTCGCCCGGATTCTCACCACGGAAACTGAAGATCCGGAACCAGTCGATCCGGCCGACCACGCCGAGCAAGCTGAGTCTGCCGAGAAACCCGGCCCGGAGGCCGAGACCGCATCCCCAGGTTGAATCCCAAGTTGATTCGAATCCCGATCCGCACTCAGGGCGGACCCGATCGCGAGATCCCGAGTCACCGGGTTCCCGATGAGAGAGTCCCCAATCAGGGCGGTTCTGTCACCGTGGTCACGCTGGTGGTGATTGCACTCGCTGTTGTGACTTGTGTGGCAACGACCCGCGTCGGAGCCGCCCTTGTGTCGCACCGGCGCGCGTCAGCGGTGGCCGACGTCACTGCCCTGGCTGCCGCCACCGGTGGCACGGATGTGGCGAGCGCGGTGGCGGAGGCCAACCGGGCCGAGGTGATTGCGTTGAAGCAGGTCGGAGGTGTCTGGTCGGTGAGTGTCGTTCGGGAGCGGATCACGGCGGAGTCTGCCGCGAGGCTCGAATCAGGGTGAGTCACCTCGACCTGTCCTTCCCGCCGTCCCGCTCCGAAGACTTCCGGATGCAACCGGGCGCGGTGGTAGGTTTGCCGATCAGAGCCCTGAGGCCACATCCTCCGTGTGGGCCAATTATTCCATGACCTCCTCCGTGACAGACGATCCAGAATCCGCTTCCGACGACGAGCCGACGACCGTGGCCGATGACCCCTCGACGACCGCGGCCGAATCCGAACGGTCGGATTCACCAGTCAAATCCGAGAGCACCAAATCGGAGAGCACCAATTCGGCCGGCGGGAAACCGGAGAGCACCAAATCGGGGAGTGGCAGATCGGGGAGCAGGACCGGATCGCCCCGGCGGATGCTGGGGTATCGACGGCAACGCTTCGAGGCACGCAAGGTTCGTCGACTCGTTCGGCACATCGACCCGTGGTCGGTGTTGAAGCTGGCGGTTCTGCTGAGTTTGTGCCTCTGGATCATTCTGGTTGTTGCCTCGGTGATCATCTGGTCGGTTGCGAACAACACCGGAGCCCTCGACAGCCTCGAGGATTTCATCAATCAAACCCTTGACCTTGAAGACTGGACCCTTGATGGAGAAATCCTGTTTCGACAGTTTGCATTGCTGTCGTTGCTCGGCTGTCTGGGGTTCGCAGCCATGTCCGTGGTGTTCTGCCTGGTGTTCAACCTGATCAGCGACATCATCGGCGGCGTCTGGATCTCCGTGATCGAGGAAGAAACTGCGCGCCCGGTCCTGGAGCCACTTTCGCCCCGGGAGTGAACACCAAGTATTCTGTCGATTCGCTGAGATTTGGAGCGGTCCGCGGGGCTATAGCTCAGTTGGTTAGAGCGCACCCCTGATAAGGGTGAGGTCGCTGGTTCGACTCCAGCTAGCCCCACTGCCAATGTTCATTCCCGGATGTTCACGCGATCGTTGCCGGGTATTCTCGCCATCAGTAGCCGAGTATTCTCGCCAGATGCTCCGAGAGTGCCCGTGTCCGGGTGATTCCGACCCGTTGAGGTTTCGATCTTGAGGTTTCCACCGTGTTGAGGCGCCTGGCCATAGCGATCGGCATCGGGGCTGTTGCAGCCGCCGTCGCACGGATGCGGGGCCACGGGAGCATCACGCCACAATCCGGTGGATGGGAAGAACTGGATGATGCCCGCCTGGCCGGGTTCGGGAGCCGGGATTCAACTGCTCGCCAGGCCAACGAAACAATTCCCTCATGAGCGAGGCCGGCGAGTCGTGCACGGCGATCCTGGGTGCGGGCTCGGTCGGCGGTCGCCTGGGTCGTGAACTGGCCATCGGCGATGACCGGGACGTCTTGGTGTATTCGCGCCGTGGGGAAGGTTTGGGTAGATCGTCCGCAAGACCTCGCGTGTCCCGCATTGCGTGTGACACCTTCACGCAGGCAATCAACGAGATGGACGATTCGGTTTCCACGCTTGTGTTTGCCGGTGAAACCGGCGGACAAGCGGAACTGGCCCGAGCGGCGCTGCTGAGCGGAAAGAACGTGGTTTCACCCAGCGATGATCCCGATGAGGTCAGGGATCTGCTGCGGCTTCACGAGCTGGCTGCAGATCGTCGGCTGTCACTCGTTGTGGGAGCGGCCTTTTCGCCGGGTCTCACCTGTTTGTTGAGTTCACTCGGATCCAGAAGGTTCGATCTGTTGGACGAAATTCATTTGGCACGAATCGGCACGGGTGGACCGCAATGCGCGAAGCAACGTGTGCGCTCGACCAGATTGACCACCGAAGAGTGGCGGAATGGTCGCTGGGTGGCGGCGGCGTCTGGCTCGGGACGTGAACTCTGCTGGTTCCCGGACCCGATCGGAGCAAAGGATTGTTACAGGGTCGCCTCGGCCGAACCTCAATTGATCGTGCGAGAGTTCCCTGCCTTGAATCGGGTGTCAGTGAGGATGGCGATGAGTCGGAAGGACCGACTGGCGTTGCCTCTTCCACATCTGCTGCACTCACCCGGTGACGGTGGCGTAGGTGCGTGTCGCGTCGAACTTCGAGGCTTTCGAGGCGGTGTGAGCGCCACATACGTGTTCGGTGCACTGGACCGGCCGGCACAGGCTGCGGCCGCCGTTCTGGCTGAAGTGGTTGTGGGAATCGAATGTGGTGAAGCACCGTTGGGTGCACATGGTCTCGCGGCTTGGGATTCGCCGGAAACAGTGCTCAGCCGACTACGCCAGCGCGGAATCCGTGTGGCGGAGTTCATTGGGTCAGCGGCCTGAAGCGCCGTTTCATCGCATTTCGGGATTACCCGACGATGGGTCCAATACCGATAGGCCCAATTTCGGTAGACGGGAATCGGGGGATCTCTGCAAACTTTCCCTAAAGGAGTTGGGTCGCGCGCGTCGATGTACTGGGATACACAAGCAGGGACCCAGAATGAGCAAGAGGCAGAAGGCCGACAGGAATTCACCACCGTCCCGGTCCGAAAACACTTCGTCGCTCGAGTCGCGGCGACCGCAATCGGGAAAGGCCATATCGCCCGAAGCAGTGTCGCCGGAAGCCGTGTCACCGGAAGCAATGTCGCGCCTGGTGGAAGCGCACCTTCCGTTGGTCAACCATGTGGTCTTTCAGGTTGCCGGACACTTTCCTCGTCACGTAGATCGTGACGAACTGATCGACGCCGGTGCCTTGGGCTTGGTGGAGGCGGCGCAACGCTACGAAGGAAGTCGGGGCGTGCCGTTCAACCGTTTCGCAGCACAACGCATCAGGGGAGCGATCATCGATGCGGTGCGCGCCGCGGACTGGGCGCCCAGATCCGTGCGAAACCTTGCCCGCCGCCTCGATTCTGCCGAGCAGCAACTGGCGGGAAGGCTGGGGCGGGTACCTAGCTTGGACGAGACAGCCGAGGCTCTGGGGATGGATACACATGAACTGCACAAGTTGCGTGACCGGATCTTCCGGTCAGTGGTGTTGGCGTTCGAGCACACGATTTCCAGCGGCACCGACGATGACATGACAGTGGCTGACCTGCTCGCAGACGCCGGCCCCGAACCTGCTGTGGAACTCGAGGATCGAGAACTGAAGGCGTATCTTCGTGAGGCGGTGGCGTGCCTGCCCGAACGCCAACGCCTGATCATCCTCGGCTACTTCATCGAGGGACGTACAAGCGAAGATCTGGCCAGGTTCCTCGGAGTAACCGAATCCAGGATTTCCCAGATGCGAACCGAGGCTCTCGAGAGCCTTCGTCGAGGGATCGAGACTCAGTACCGGAGTTCCGGACCCTCGAATCCGTCCGGGTTGGTCGAACGCCGGCGCGCTGGCTATGCCGCCAGGATTCGCCGGTCTGAAAACTGGTCGCATCGAATCAGCGAAGTGCCCGATCCGGATTCGGATGAGGCCTTTCTCGCCGAAGTCGGTCGGCTGGTGGACAGTTTGTGAAGTCTCAGTCCTTCAGAAGTCTCAGTCGTTGAGGAGACTCACCCAACTCTCGTGATGACCGTCACCGGTGGCTATGGCCGAGTATGGGTAAGCACGTTCGCGGGTCGGCTCCTCGACGTTCGGGTTGCCATCCGCCCGGGTGACAACTCCGCCCGCCTCCTTGACCACCAGGTTCACCGCCGCCAGATCCCACCACTCGAGGAGCGGGTCGTACATGGCGTCGGCGCGGCCGGTGGCCACCAGTGCGTAACCGTAGGCGTCTCCCCAGGTTCGTAGCGACACTCCGGAATTGTTGACGCGGTCGAATCGGTCCGCGTTCCATGTGTGGAACCCGGAGATGCAGAGAGTCGAACCAGTGAGTTCGGCGAAATTCGTGGAGCCTGCATCCGCGGAGTGTGAGGCGTCTTCCGGCGGAATGTTCTTCGACCGAACGACGCAGGGTTCGCCGTTGAAGCGGCAACCCTCGCCTCGTACGGCCCACACGGTCTCTCCGAGCGCCGGAAGATTGATCACTCCGATTGCTGGGCCGTCCTCATCCTGCAGGTAGAGCAGGTTCGAATAGGTGCCGACCCCCGCGGTGAACGCCAAGGTTCCGTCGATGGGATCCATCACCCAGGTCCGGCCGCTGGATCCAACGACGTTTTCGCCTTCCTCGCCGATGATCGAATCGTCCGGACAGTGTGCCTGCACACGATCCCGGAGCAGGAGTTCTGCGGTCAGGTCGGCCTCGGTCACGGGTGAACCGTCTTGTTTGTGTTGCACCGCCAGGTCCGTGGATCGGAAGTAGTCCAGTGTGAGGGCACCCGCTTCCCTCGCCCACTCCACGGCCGCTGCAACCAGGTCAGGATCGATGTTGTTCATGGTTGTGATGATTCCTATGGTCGTCAGGGATGCGAGTGCAGCCGATTGCTGGTAGAAGCTCAGGCGTGGATATCGATGCAATGATCATGCCAAGCCCGCTCCAGACGATGGGACCCATTGCCGATGAACTGGCTCGTGACGGGTTCGGTGGCGTAACCGTCACTGAGACCTCTCGCAGCACGTTTCTGGCATCTGCGGCCATCGCCCTGGCGCAGCCCAACCTACACATCAGCACCGGCGTGGCCGTGGCGTTTCCGCGAAGCCCCATGGTTACCGCAGGAGCGGCTTGGGAACTGGCCGAAGCCACCACTGGTCGATTCAGGCTGGGTCTCGGTGCTCAGGTCCGGGCTCATGTGGTCAGACGATACAGTGCGGCCTTTGATCCTCCGGGGCCGCGTCTGGAGGAATACGTCGGTGCGCTGCGAGCCATCTTTTCGGCGTTTGCCCAGAGGGAGAAGCTCGATTTTCACGGGGACTTCTGGGACTTTGATCTCTTGCCGCGGGCCTGGGCACCGGGCGGGGACTCGGTGGAGCCACCACCGATAGACGTGGCCGCTGTGAACCCCTGGATGCTTCGGATGGCAGGTCGTTGTGCCGATGGAGTTCATGTCCATCCGCTCAACACGCTGCCGTACCTCGGCACCGTTGTGGAGAACATCGGCGCCGGAGCCCTCGAAGCGGATCGCGATGTGGGCGAGATCAAACTGCTGGTTCCCTGTTTCACGGTGGTCGGGGATTCCGATGAAGAGAAGGCGAAGTGGCGCGAGCTTGCCAGAATGCAGGTTGGTTTCTACGGGTCCACCCCCAACTACTCGTTCATCTTTGACCAACTCGGCCACGAGGGTGTCGGGATGCGCCTCAATGAGGCTGGTCGGAGAGGTGATCTGGCCGCGCAATCCGAGATTGTCACCGACGAGATTCTCTCGAATTTCGTGGTGGAGGCCGAGTGGAGTTCCCTGGCCTCCAACCTGGTTGCGCGGTATGCGGCTTTTGCCAGCCGCGTGATCCTGTACTTCGCCAACCCGCTGATGGCGGATGCCGAATCAATGGAGAGATTCGGCGAAGTGGCCACGCAGGTCGCCGATCTCACCGACCGGTCGAAGGATTGATGGGTGAGATGACTCTGGCGGAGATCCTTGATCTCTCGAGCCACGGTGCGGACGTGATGGTGGGATCCGGTCCCGCCTATCCCTGGGGCGGGCTCTACGGCGGCCAGATAGTTGCGCAGGCCCTCGTAGCTGCGGGCAGAACAGTGGAGGCCGACAAGCAGCCTCACAGCCTGCGGGCATACTTCATTCGTCGTGGTGAGCAGGCTGAGCCCGTTCGCTATGAGGTGGAGAGACTGCGCAACGGCCGGTCGTTCAGTACAAGGCGGGTGGTCGCGCTCCAGAACGGTGCTGTCATTCTCAACTTGGAGGCATCGTTTCAGGTCGAGGAAGGGTCGGTGGACCTGGGGACGATTCAGCTGGATCCACAACTCAGCGATCCGGAATCCCTCGTAGTCGATTCCTGGACTCCTCAATTCGAAAGGGCGTATCAGGAAGCGCCCGCGGAGTCCGATCGATTGGGTGAGGGCCGTGCCACTGCCTGGATACGCACCCGGGGTGATTTGTCCGATGATCCTCTCGTGCATGCTGCTGCGCTCGCTTTCGTGTCAGATGACTTGCCCACCGACTCCGTGATTCGAGCCCATCCGATCGGCACCGAAGCCCCCAAGGTGATTGAGAAGGTCATGGTCAACGCCAGTCTTGATCACACGATCTGGTTCCACAGGCCCGGTCGGGCTGACCAGTGGAACATGCACGATTTCAGCTGTCACACTTTCGTCGGGGGCCGAGGACTGGCTTTGGGGCACGTGCACTCGCTCGACGACCAGCACATCGCCACCGTCGCCCAGGAAATCGTCCTCCGGGACAACCGGCAACTTCGATCGGGCTGAACTGACCGCAGGAGAGCCACGTCCGCAAGTCCGCGTCCCCTGGAGCACGGCTTCCGCAGGCGTATCATGCGCATGTCAGGAACTCCGTTCGGTGTTCTTGCGCGCGGCTCTACCCAGGGGAAGTCAAAGTGTTCGATCTGTTGATCAGGGGCGGAAAAGTGGTGGACGGTACCGGTGCGCCGGCCGCTGTCGCCGATGTCGGGATCACCGCCGGCCGAGTGATGGAAGTGGGTCGCCGCCTTGTTGGCGCCAGACGCACCATCGACGCCGATGGCCTGCTGGTCACTCCGGGATTTGTGGATATTCATACCCACTACGACGGTCAGGCCACTTGGGATCCAACTCTTTCTCCTTCGTGCTGGCATGGAGTGACCACCGTGGTCATGGGGAACTGCGGCGTGGGTTTTGCCCCTGTTCACCCGGAACGCCATGAATGGCTGATCGGATTGATGGAGGGTGTGGAGGACATTCCGGGGGCGGCGCTGTCGGCCGGAATCACCTGGGGCTGGGAGAGCTTCCCCGAGTACCTGGACGTGATCGAATCTGTCGCCAAGATGATCGACATCGGCACGCAGGTTCCCCACGGTGCGGTACGCGCGTACGTGATGGGGAATCGTGGCGCTTCGAACGAGCCCGCAGAACCTGCCGACATCGAAGCCATGGCAGCGATCGTTCGGGAGGGGATTCTGGCTGGAGCGCTGGGATTCTCCACCAGCCGCACCCTTGCACACACCGCAATCGACGGAGAGCCGGTACCCGGCACGTTCGCGGCCGAGGCAGAACTCTTTGGTATCGGCGACGTGCTGGGCGAACTCGGAACTGGTTTGTTCGAACTCGCTCCCGCCGGAGCACTTGGCGAGGATCTGGCCGCCCCCGAACGCGA
>JAUXGW010000190.1 GCA_030621865.1 Actinomycetes bacterium | reverse complement strand
CTGAACATCAGGGTGCCCGCAGCACAAGAACATCAGGGTGCCCTCAGCACAAGAACATCAGGGTGCCCTCAGCACAAGAACATCAGGGTGCCCGCAGCACAAGAACATCAGGGTGCCCTCAGCACAAGAACCACCGGGCCGGCCAGACTGGCGGCACTGACATCCCCCACATCGCGCTCGTGAACCGAGATTGTCGCGGTTGCACTCGCACCGTCTGAGTCTCCGACCGCCATCACCACGGCGTTCTCGGTGGCGTGGAGGACCGCAGGGGTGTCCGCAGGGTCGGCACCGGAACCGGAACCGGGGTCGGCAGTCCATGGATCACTTGGCGTGGAGCCGATCACGTCCACATGGTCGCCGGCGGCCAGGTCTGGCATCGCGGAAGTGATGGGAACTGTGATTGCCCTGCGGTCCGCCCGAAGGCGCAGACCGGGTTTGGTGGTCCGGGCCTCCATGAGAATCTCACCGGCGCCGATACGTTCGGATACCACCGTTTGGGCTTCGGGTTCGGCCGTGAGCGCTTCGGCCGGAACATGATCTGCCGGTCGCAGCTCGATGTGGGTGTTGTCGGCCGAGATGGGGTCGCCCACATCAATTTCGTCTGTGGACACAAGCACGGCGGACTCGGCTTCCCAATTGGACCGAAGATCTCGGGCCGCGGTCCTGGCCTGATTCACATGAATCAGAATCACCGAAGCGATGCAGAGCGCCACGATTCGCCGGAGAAGGGCGCGCCGGGCTGGTCTGAAATCTCGCAGGTGCCTGAGTTGTGATTTCAGGGAGAAGAACAGCCTGGAAGTTTCAGACCCGAGCTTTCCTCTGATGCTGCGTGAACTCCAGCGCATCTCATGGACGTGGTCAGATCGACTTGAACTTGGCCGACTTGAACTGGATCGCCCGCGCCGGGATCCCTTGTGATTCCTGGACATGGCCGAGCCTTCCCTTGCAGCCGCGTGAATGGTGCCGGGGGGAAGTTGAGGAGGCTCCGGAAGGAGGCCAGGCGCTCAAACACGGGGAGCGAGAACGTGAGGGGGGAGGGTACGAGAACGTGAGGAGGGAGGGTGCGAGAACGTGAGGAGGGGAGGGTGCGAAAACGTGAGGAGGCGAGGGATATTGTCCTGTCCCCGAACCCGGGTGGGGATCAGCTCCCGGTTGTGATGGTGTCCGTGAAGACCAATTCCTCGGCCGGCTCGCCGGAACTCGGAAGTGTCAGCAACTCGGTGCCGTCTTCGGTGATCAGGATTGTGTGTTCGAACTGAGCCGAACGAAGCCTGTCCCTGGTCACGACCGTCCAGTCGTCATCCCACATTTCAAGGCGATTGGAGCCCACGTTGATCATGGGTTCGATGGTGAACGTCATGCCGGGACGGAGCACGGTGTCATTGCGCGGGTCGAAGTAGTGGGGAATCTGCAGGCTCGTGTGGAACTGTTCGCCGATTCCGTGCCCGATGAACTCGCGGACCACGCTGAAACCTTCGGACTTTGCGTGGTCCTCGATGGCCCGTCCGATGTCATACACGTGCGCTCCCGGGCCCACGGCCTCGATGCCCTTGTGCATGGCGTCCCGGGCGGCCCGGGCCAGACGCACTGATGTCGGGTCCACCTCACCCACCAGGAACGTGGCGGAGGTGTCGCCGTGAACCCCGCCGATGAACGCAGTGACATCGATGTTCACCATGTCGCCATCCACCAGAGCACGCGAGTCCGGGATGCCGTGGCAAATGACCTCGTTGACCGAAGTGCAGAGCGACTTCGGGTAGCCGCGGTAGTTGAGGGTGGAGGGGTAGGCGCCCGCACCGACCATGGCGTCATGGCCGATGCGGTCCAGTTCGTCGGTGGTGATGCCCGGCTTGACATGGCGCCCGAGTTCGACGAGAGCGTCCGCGGCCACGGCTCCGGCTGTCCTCATGCGGGTGATCTCGCTTTCGGTGCGGATGGCACGGCTGGCGCGATCTGCCGGCTGACCCGTTAGCGCGTAATCCGGTCGGGCGATGCCGGCAGGAACACTCCTCATGGCACTCACAATCCCGGGTCGAACCGAATCCGAGTTTGATCTCCTTGCGGTCTTGTTTCGCTTTCGCTTGCCCATCAGGGTTTCAACCCTAGACCTGACGCTTGGCCATTCACACGCGTGGCCCACGGGTACCGGTACCCGAGTAGTACGCGGCGACTTCGCGGATCGTGGTTCAGTCGGTTGACGAGGGCGCCGGTGAGGCCTTCTTGGATCCGGATGAGTCCGACTTGGATTCACTTGTGGTGCCCGACGACTTCGAGGAACTGGAGTCCGAGGACTTGGATGCGGAGTCCGAACCGGATGAGCTGCCACCATGACCGCTGGACTTACCGCTACGGGCGTCGTTCCTGTAGAAGCCGGAACCCTTGAACGCGATCCCCACGGGAGCGAAAACCTTGCGGAGATTTCCGGAGCACTCAGGGCACACGGTCAATGCATCGTCGGCCATCGACTGGGTGATCTCGAATTCATGGGAACAGTCACGGCATCGATACTCATAGACGGGCATTTGGTTCCTCCAGTTGCTTCATCGTGATCGGGGGCACCACACGGGTTGCGTGAACGGACGAATGACTTGCGGTAATCCGTCTACGGACCGCTGGCACTCAAACACGGTGACTGCCAATCGTACCGTGACTGGCTGGACGGCTTCTAGTCCCAGGGATCATCCACCCAGTGCTGGATCAGGGACCAAACTCCCGGGTCGAGGATGGAGTTGCGGGAGGCGCCGCCCGTGGGCACGCAATGAGATCATCAACCTTGGGGACCTGATCCTCCTGTGATGCCCGGAGCCGGTCTGATCGGTAGAGTCAATCCGATGCGCAACGTGACGAAAGCCGTGATTCCGGCCGCCGGACTGGGAACCCGATTCCTGCCGGCCACCAAGGCCCAGCCAAAGGAGATGTTGCCGGTTGTCGATCGCCCGGCGATTCAGTACGTGGTGGAAGAAGCGGTTGCTGCAGGACTGGATGACATCCTGATAATCACGGGGCGCAACAAGCGGTCTCTCGAGGACCATTTCGACCGCAACTTCGAACTTGAATATCACCTTCGTTCCAAGGGCAAGGACGCAGAACTGGATCGAGTGGTGGAGCTCGCCGAAATGGCTGACATGCATTACGTCCGCCAGGGTGAACCGTTGGGTTTGGGGCACGCAGTGTCGGTGGCTGCCAAACACGTTGGGGACAACCCTTTCGTCGTGATGCTCGGCGACGACATCATGAACGACAATTCCGCGGTCCTGAGCGGAATGATCGCGGCCCATGAGCAGACAGGTGCGTCGGTCGTCGCTCTCATGGCGGTTCCACAGGACGAGATCTCGGCCTACGGGTGTGCGGAGGTGGAGCCGGGTGACGGCCAACTCAGATGCATCACCTCGATTGTGGAGAAACCAGCTCCGCAGGACGCGCCATCAAACCTCGCCGTGATGGGCCGATATCTCTTCAATCCCTCGATTTTCGACAAGATCGATCAGCTCGAACCGGGAGTGGGCGGTGAAATCCAGTTGACTGACGCCATCGCCGACCTGCTGGATGAAGAGGAGGTCATCGGGTACGTCTTCCACGAAGGCCGCTTCGACATCGGAAAGAAGATTGATTACCTGCGGGCAACCGTGGAGTTGGCGCTGGCCCGGGACGACCTGCGTGAAGAGTTCCTCGACGTGCTGACGAATATTCTGGCCAGAGACGAATACTCTCGATAGGCAAACCCTCGACAGGGAAACCTCAATGGGGGAAGACCGACTGAGAGAATCTCCCTTCGGTAATTCCGGGCATCAACAAAGGTCCGGACATCAAAAACACCAATTAGGCCGGGACGGACCCATTGTGCTGATCGATTTGTCAGATGCGAAGGCGTTTGTGCAGAGCGAACTGCCCTTGCTGGGCGCCGAGGTGTTGCCGATAGTCGACTCGGCCGGACGTGTGACCACCATCGACATCATCTCGACCGAGTTCGTACCACCGTTCAACAACTCCGCCATGGACGGTTTCGCAGTGTTTGCCTCTGATTTCGCCGGGGAGCCCACTGCTGGAGACCGCAGGGTTGGTCGGGATCTTCCCGTGATCGGCACCGTGGCAGCCGGGGATCCGCAGATCCTGAGGCCGAAGCCCGGTCAGTGCGTCCGGATAATGACCGGAGCGGTGCTCCCGGAAGGGACCGACGCGATCGTGATGGTCGAAGATTCCGAAGTCCGCCAGACCGGCGATGGGTCGGAGGTCGTTCGACTGCTTGCCGCGGTGGAATCGGGCCAGCATGTTCGGCGTGCGGGTGAAGACCTCGAGCCGGGAGAAATCGCGATCCCGGCAGGCACAGAACTGTCCGCGGGACATCTGGGTGTGCTCGCGACTCTGGGAATCGAAATGGTGTCCGTGCGAAGGAGGCCACGGGTCGGAGTCATCTCCACCGGCGACGAACTCGTGGATGACGGCAGCCCTCTGCAACCCGGGCAGATCCGCGATTCCAACCGAATCATGCTCCTGGAATTGTGTCGACAGTCAGGCTTCACCGCGGTCGACCTTGGATTGGTTCCCGATGACGAGGTTCAGATCGAAGCTGCCTTGCTGAGCGGTGCGAGAACCTGTGATGCCCTCGTCACCAGCGGCGGTGTCTCCATGGGTGACTTCGACTATGTGAAGTCCGTGCTGTCGCGGATCGGCGACATGCGCTGGATGCAGATAGCGATCAAACCCGCCAAGCCGTTCGCCTTCGGGTACGTCAACGGGTGTGCTGTATTCGGCCTTCCCGGCAATCCGGTGTCATCCTTGGTGAGTTATGAACTTCTGGCGCGTCCAGCCCTGCGGAAAATGATGGGTTGTTCCCGCACGGATCGGCTCAGCATGTCTGCAACCCTGGATGACGATTTTCCCAGACGCGCGGATGGCAAGACCCATTTCGTGAGGGTCCTG
>JAUXGW010000073.1 GCA_030621865.1 Actinomycetes bacterium | reverse complement strand
CGATTCTTGATTGGCTGACATCAGTGCAGCCCACCTCCGCGGACCCGCAACCCCGAGGACCGGCGCTTCCACGCTCATTCTCACCAGATGTCGTGATAGGCACGGATTGGCGTTCGATCACGGCTGCGATTGCCCACGGACCGGGCACACCAACGGGATCACATCCGTCCGGTCTCGCACCTTCGGCTCCTCCCACCCGGATCCTGCTTTGCCCTCCGGTTCAGAACGGACCGATGCAGAACGACCCAATGCAGAACGACCCAATGCAGAACTACCCAAGCGCGAGCGGGGATGAAACTCCGGACCCGGGGGTGACATGGAGACCTGACGAACCGCTGGCGGCCGCATGGGCGCGCCTCCTCGCCACGGGGCACGGGGCGGGACCGGACGCCAGAACGCGGGTCGGAAGATGACCCACCGCCCCGAGCCAATGACCCGCCGAACTGAATGGTTCGCCGAGATCGCACTGGTGACCTTCGGTTGGGCTCTGGCCATTTCCACCACGCGATTCTTCGTGGATGACTCGATGGTGTGGACCCTGATCGCCGTTGCCAGCGCGGCCTGGTTGGTCGCCACAGTGTGTCGACGGTTGCCGTGGAACGAAACATCGGGAGCGGCCGTGTTCCTGCTGCTCGGATTGTGGCTGCTGTTCTTTCTCAGCACGCGGGACACTTTGTTCTACGGATTGCCCACTGCGCAGAGTGCGAGCCAACTCGTCGAGATCATTCAGTCAGACATGGCCGATCTCCCTGTCGAGATTGCGCCGGTGAGGCCCCGATCGGGCCACGCAATCCTGCTCGGCACCCTGATCTGGGCCTCGGCCGGTTACATCTCCAGTGCCGCGATGACACTGCGGCTCACCTTCTGGGCTCCCCTGCCCCATGTTGTCGGCATCATCGCCCTCGGAGTCCTTGCGCGGGATCAAGGGCGTCTGTTGACAGCCGTGGCCCTGCTGACGGCTCTGGCCGCATACGCCCTCACGCAGTCCAGATGGCGGCTGAGCGAGATCCGCTGGATTCCCACGCCGCGCCGAGCGGCGCGCCGCCAACTTGCCGGCGGCATTGCATTGCTCTCGGTTGCCGCACTCGGAGCCTTGGGAATCCAGAACCTCCTGGGTTGGGATGCAGAGCCGATCATCAACTTCCGGCAATCGAAGGGGGACGACACCACCAACGTGGTCTCTCCGTTTGTTGATGTGGGCTCATTCCTCAACGGTGCCGGAAAGAACACGCTGTTGTTCACAGGTGAGGCATCCACTCCCGCCTACTGGCGGCTCACGGCTCTGGAGGAGTACGACAGCGACTTGGGAATCTGGGTGCTCGCAAACTCCTATGAGTCCGTACCCGCAGAACTCAACAGGCCGGAGGACCCAGAACGGTCTGCGGCCACGACCGTCAACGGTCTGGGTGGATTCTGGGTGCCCTCGCCGAACGAACCGGTCCGGGTGGAGTCACCCTTGGCACTCGGATGGGATCCGCAGGCAGGTTCGCTGATCACCAGCGACCGCAACGTCGAGTCCGGCGATGAGTTCCGATTCGTCGCCAACGAAGTCCCTTCCACAGCAGACCTTGAATCTGCGCAGCCGGCGGCGGCCGACGAGGTTCTGCTCGACACAACAGGCATGCCGCCCGAACTGGGCCGGATCGCTGCTGGCCTGGGACAGGGCCGCACTCCTTACGAGCAAGCCCTGGCACTGCAGAACTGGAGTCGTTCCACGTTCACTTATGACGACACCGTTGATCTGAGCCGCTCCGAAGATCCACTGTCGGATTTCCTGCTGCTCGGAAGCGGATTCTGCCAACAGTTCTCAACTGCCTTTGCATTGGGAGCCAGATCGTTGGGATTGCCGACAAGGGTTGTCGTGGGATTCACTCCGGGCGAACCACAACCGGATGCGGACGAGGTCACCGACCGCACCTATGAGGTCTACGGCCGACAGGCACACGCTTGGCCGGAAGTCCTCTTCGAGGGCATCGGATGGGTGCCATTCGAGCCGACACCCGGCCGCGGTGATCCCGCAACGGCCGACATAACCGGCGTGGCTCCGGCTCAGGCAATTGGTGCTGAACCAACGGTCGAGTCTGAGGCACCGGCCACGATCAACCCAACGACCGTTCCCGCCCCGACAGCGACTTCTGCCGCTCCGACCACCACCGTGTCACCCGACCGCGCGGCAGGAGAATCTCCGGGATCGACCGGGGAGGACAACCGCGGCGCGCCGATTTGGATGTTCGCACTCGGAGCCGCCTTGGTGATCGCTCTGATTGCGGCCATCAGGGTCTCGCGATCCAGGCCCGGACCGGCCCGGTTGATGGATGAAGTCGAGAAGCAGTGGATCCGGGCCGTCGACTCATTGACAGCTTTGGACCTCACCCCGGATCCCGCTGAAACGCCATCCGAGTTCTCGAGGCGAGCGGAGGGAACCATCCATTCCGATTCGATCGTGAAACTCGCCGAACTCGAAAGTCGCAGGCGCTGGTCGGGAATCGGGACCTCCGCTGCCGGGGAGGACCTCGCCAGGTCGTACGGATCCGAACTCGCTTCGGCCGTGGCCCCTGACTAGCTGGTTTCCACGGCCGCCGGGACGGCTACTCGTCCTCGCGCTGGAAACGCTCGCGAGCTTTGTTGCCCGCGTTGTCCAGGTAATCACGCCAGCTTGTCTTCTTCATCGCCGCGGTTGCCTCATGCATCCCGGCCCGACCAACTCGGCGAACATTGCGCTCGATGTACAGCGCAGCTCCGAACATTCCAAGGAATCCGACAAAAGCCAGAACGAAGCTCACGCTCAGAAGCAGGACCGAGGCGATGAGCGCCACAATGAATCCGACGATTCCCCAGCGGAGTTTCCCGAATGCGTCCGAATACACCGTCGTGGACGAAACCTGATGAGCCAGATCAGGATCTGTCTCCTGCAGCTGGCTCTCTATCTCGCTGAGAATTTGCTGCTCTTGTTCAGATAGCGGCATCTGCAAGACTCCCAACTTCTTTCGGACCAACCCATTGCGTCTCTCCCCACCGCATGATTCCACACGCTACAGCCGAATTGCTGTCAACTCGCATCAGAACCGTCAATTTTCCACTCCTCGACTCTTTCGGAACACTGCGGGTGACCCTCTCGGCCAGCCCGTTCAGCTTCGCGCACCGAGTGGCACTTTGCCGAGTCATCCTGTGGGCCTGAATGTCTGTTGGCCTCAAAGGTCCCGGACAGCGAATCAACATGTTCAGGAAACATCCGTGTACCTACTCGTAACCGCCAGAGACCGCAGGTTTGTTCCTTCAACCAGATACTCATACTTCCTCGTGTGCTCCCACGGGCTCTCCAACCAGTGGATCAGCGGCTCGCGAACCCATGGATGTGAATCATTCAGTCGCGTGGCGCAGTCATCCAGGGGGACCAGGTCAGCATTGGTCACGATGCCGTCGGGATCAGCGCCAACTGTCAGCACCCCGGACAATCGCGCGGCTCGATGGACTTCCACCCGCAAGTGCCATCCCAATCCGGGCGCACTGGCCTCGATCACGTACAGCGGTCCGTGCCAGGACAGCACCGAAAGTCCAGTCTCCTCCTGAACCTCTCGCGTCAGGCCATCAACCACAGGTTCCCCCAGGTCGATCACACCGCCCGGCGGAGTCCAGTCCACCAGTCCGCCCCTTCGGGTGTTCTGCACCAGAAGCAGCGCAGGCTCACCATCCGGCTCCAAGAGGGAACCCTCGATGATCCCGCCGCCGACCAGCCACTGCTGCACGGATTCATTCTGCCAGCTCGGGGTTCCTAACATTGAACAAATGACGTCCGATTCACCCTCAGGAGATGGCGATTCACCCTCAGGAGATCGAGGGTCCCCACCCTTGCCATCCGATCAGTTGCCATCCGATCAGCCGATGGCCGGCGAAGACCCGACACCGGATGCCGCCGACACCAGCCCGACCATTCCCGAAACAGCTCTTCCACCCGTTTATGCGCGGGTCCTCGCGTTTCTGGCAATTCTCGTCGGGGGTGCCTGCGGAGGATTCATCGGATACGCATTCGGCTCACTGGGCGGGTTTTCCGATCTCGCCACAGGATTCATCACGCTGATCGTGGGTCTGGGATTCGCCGCAGGTGTGGCGGTGGTGGCCGTGCTGACTCTGAGGGCACTCGGTGAATGGGAAACGATCCGTGAACAGGGGCCTGAAGCGATTCGGGCTGCGAGGGCGGCCAGAGCCGGCAGAGCCAAGAGCTGAACATGGCCACAACCACCCGAGGGGACCCGACGCTTGGCCGAGAACTGCTTTCGGTGGCAACAAAGGCAGCAGCCGCAGCGACCGAACTGATCTTTTCCAACCGACCGGATCACCTCGAACGCACGAACAAATCGTCACCGACCGACGAAGTCACCCAGATGGATCGCGCTTCCGAGCGACTGATCCGGGAGATCATTGCCCGGGACCGGCCACACGATTCAGTGGTCGGAGAAGAAGGCGATCAACTGGTCGGCACCAGCGACGTGACCTGGTTGATCGACCCGATCGATGGCACAACCAACTATGTCTATGACCATCCCGGATACGCGGTTTCGATTGCTGCTCTGCTCGACGACCGCGCAGTGGCAGGAGTTGTTTCCGATCCGACTCATGCACGCACCTACAGCGCCATCGCCGGCGGAGGATCGTTCTGCAACGGCCGACCGCTCCAACTTCCGGACGAATCTCCGGAAATCGCCCGGACTCTCGTGGCGACCGGATTCAGCTACGACCCGGCGGTCCGGGCGATCCAGGGCAAGGCGGTCGGGAAGCTGCTCCCAGTCGTTCGGGACATCCGCCGGATGGGCGCTGCAGCAGTGGACCTGTGCTCTGTCGCGTCAGGCCGGGTCGACGCCTACTACGAGAGGGATCTTGCACCCTGGGATATTGCCGCCGGGCTGTTGATCGCCGAAGAAGCCGGTGCCAGAAGTGGAGCCATGGACCATGGCGAAGCACGCTCCGACTCTGTTCTGGTGGCCCATCCGGACCGATTCGACGAGCTGCGAGAGTTGCTCAAGCGCATCGGAGCCGACTGAAGCCTCGGAGTGCCCCGGCACATAATTCGGCCGGGTGTTCACATCACAGTCCGTTCATGGGCGACAATACTGGGGTGGGCACCACAATTCTGACTGTTGAGGACGACGAACGTATCCGCACATCGGTGCGGCTTGCCCTGGAGGACGAGGGTTGGTCGGTGGAGGAATCCGACACCGGCGAAGATGCGATCAGCAAGTTCGGTCAGGTCGATGCCGATGTTGTGCTGATCGACATCATGCTCCCGGGTATTGACGGCTTCGAGGTCTGTCGTTCGATTCGACGACAGAGCGACGTGCCCATCGTGATGGTCACCGCCCGAGCTGATACCCACGATGTGGTGGCAGGTCTGGAAGCCGGTGCCGACGACTACCTCACCAAACCATTCGCACCGAAGGAGCTGTCAGCGCGGATTCGAGCGATGCTCCGCCGAGCGCGAACTCCCAGCCCGGGGAATCCCCACCTGACGTTCGGCGAACTCGAGGTGGCACCCGCCGAAGGTGTCGTGACCCGCAACGGCGAGCCAATTCACCTGACAAAAACCGAGTTTCGCCTCCTGGTGGAATTGGCGAGCCAACCCGGACTGGTTCTCTCCCGCGAAGATCTCCTCGAGAAGGTCTGGGGCCACGGAGTCTTCGGCGACGGTCGACTCGTGGACGTTCACATCCGTCGCCTGCGAACCAAGGTTGAGCCGGATCCGGCCCACCCAACCCATGTCGTCACTGTGCGCGGGTTGGGATACAAGCTGCAGGGCTGACTGGTGGAAGAGCGCCACCTGTGGCCGGGACTGCGTTTGGGGCTGCGGGCCCGGATCACCCTCGCCGTCACATTGGTGACGGCCGCATTGTCGATCGCAGTCTGGCTGACCACGGTCACGGTCGCCCGCCAGACCCTGCTGGATTCCAGGGAAGAGGCCGTCACTCGTCGGGCCCAGTCCAACTCGGCCGTGATTTCGGGGCGCGACCTCGCCGAAACCGAGGCTTCCGAAGTCCAGACGACCCTCAGCTCCCTTTCAGACACCGAGAGACCCTCGGTCGTCTGGAACGGCGGCATAGACGACGTGAGCCTGGATCCTCGCTACACGGCGGATGACATTCCGCCTGAAATGCTGCGGCTGGCGTTGGAGGACGGCGAAGGTTCGATCATGCGGTTCCAATTCCGCGATGAACCCCTGGTGGCTGTGGCCGTACCGATCAGCAACCAACAAGCCGCCTACATAGAAGTCAGCAGCCTCGAAGGTGTCCAGACTGCGGTTCGAACGATCAGCACCGCGCTGCTCGCGGCCGTGATCGCGTCAGCCCTGGCAGCGGGGTTCCTGGGGTACTGGCTGAGCCGGTACACGATTCGCCCGCTGACCCGAGTGACCGACGCCGCCGAGGCAGTTGCCCTTGGTCAGCTCGATACCCGCATGAACTATTCCGAGTACGAACACGATCCGGATCTCGCACCTCTGGTGGCGAATTTCAACATGATGGTTCAGACGCTGGAAGAACGTATTGCTGCAGATGCCCGATTCGCCAGTGATGTGAGCCATGAGCTGCGCTCTCCACTGACCACGCTCAAGGCAAGTCTTCAGGTCCTCGAGAACAACCGCGAAGCCCTCCCGGAACGTGCTCAGCAGGCATTCGATCTGCTGGATTCCGATGTCGAACGATTCACACAACTGGTCGAGGACCTCCTCGAGATCTCCCGATTCGATGCCGGCGCAGTACGCCTGGAACTCGACGATGTGGCATTGGTGCCGATGGTCCGGGCCACGATCAGCAACCTCACACACGGAACCGTCGAGGTTCTCCACGAACCTCAGCTCGAGGACACGATTATTGCCTGCGACAAACGACGCCTGGCCCGGATACTGGCGAACTTCGTGAACAACGCCGAGAAGTACGCCGACGGGGCAACACACGTGAGCGTGGAACGCCATCAGGGCCGCCCCGATGGCGAACCATCCGTGCGGGTGGCCGTGGAGGATTCTGGACCCGGAGTCCCTGAAGAGCTCAGGGAGAAGATCTTCGATCGGTTCAACCGTGGTGACCAGGGTGGCAGCCGCGGTGCCGACGTCGGCGTCGGCCTCGGGCTGTCATTGGCCGCTGAGCACGCCCGGCTACAGGCCGGAAATGTCTGGGTTGAAGATCGAACCGATGGAGGCAGCGGTGCCCGGTTCGTGGTCGAGCTACCACTTCTCGAAGTTCATCCCTCCGAGCTGGAAGAGGATCTCTCTGCAGCCACGCCGGAGGCAACAAGCAATCTGACTCTCACCGGAGAGCACAAGGCCATCCAGATGAGCAATCCGGGCGAGTTCCCCTGATGCAGCACCTCTCGAGGTGGCTCAGACCGACCTCGGCGCTGCCATCAAGGCGTGTTCCAGTCCTGCGTGCGGGCATGGTCCTGCCAGTCGTACTGGCGCTGATGGCAAGCGCTTGTGGGCTGGCAACGGACTCGAGTCCCCGAGCCCTGCCCTCGACATCCACCACCACAAGCATCCCGACCGATCCTGGCAGCGCTCCAGCGGTGATCTACTTCCTCCAGGGTGAGAAGCTCGTGCCGGTTACCAGAGAGCTGCCGGGACGAACGCCGGAAGCCGTGATCGAATCCCTCCTGCTGTCGCCCACCGACGCCGACGGCGAAGACCTGGCCAGCGCGATTCCCTCCGCCACACATCTCATCTCTGCGGAATTCGATGGTGATGTGGTTGACGTGAATCTGTCCGAGGACTTCGGAAGTGTGGTCGGCCCGGCACGCCAGCAGGCATTGGGGCAGATCGTGTTGAGCCTCACAAGTCTCACCGACGTCACCGACGTCACCTTCCGCCTCGAAGGCGAACCCTTCGACGTCACGTCTCCGCAACGCGGAGACGTGACGGTCGCGACCGACTGCGACTTCCAGCCGCTGATGGCCGATCCCGACAGCGAAGAACTCCGGATCACAACTGACCAACTCACCATTTTGAGCATCCGGGTCGGCGAGTTGCATGACCGCTGCGGCCCAATCTGAATATCTGATCAACTCCACGACCTATCTTTCAGTACATGTCATGGATCATTTCGATCGACGCGGGAACCACTGGGGTCCGCGCATTTGCTGTCAACGAATCCGGCGAGCCAGGACCCATCGCCCATCGGGAGTTCACCCAGTACTTCCCCCAGCCGGGTTGGGTTGAACACGACGCCACGGAGATCTGGCAGACCACACAGATCGTGTTGGCCGAGGTCGCAGATCATTGCGATGAGCCAATTGCTGCTCTCGGCATCACGAATCAGAGGGAAACCACTGTTGCTTGGGACGCCCGCACTTCGATTCCCCGTCACAATGCGATCGTCTGGCAGGACCGGCGGACGGCGGCACGTTGCGAACAGCTGTCCGCAGCCGGCCACCTGGACTCCATAAGGCACGCCACGGGTCTTGTTCTGGACCCGTACTTCTCGGGTTCCAAGATGGAGTGGCTACTGGAAACAGGCGGAGTGACAGCCGACGAACATCTCAGGCTGGGCACGATCGACTCCTGGATCCTCTGGAAGCTCACGGGCGGATCCGTTCATGCCACTGACGCCTCGAACGCCAGCCGCACCATGCTCTACGACATCAGAAACCAAGCCTGGTCGGAGGAATTGTGTGATCTGTTCGGCGTGCCGATCACCTCACTTCCGGAAGTGCTTCCGAGCGCCGGCCCATTCGGCGTCACAACCGCTGACTCGGGATGTGGCAGCGGCATCCCGGTTACCGGTGTCGCAGGAGATCAGCAGTCGTCATTGTTCGGACAAGCCTGCATTTCCCCCGGAATGGCAAAGAACACCTACGGAACGGGCTCGTTCGTGCTGATGAATGTGGGCGAAGCCTGTCCTGAACCGGTTGAGGGACTGCTCACAACGGTCGCGTGGCAACTCCCCGGCTCCATGCTCGCAGAGAACTCGGATGTGGTCACCCACTACGCACTCGAAGGTGCCATCTTCTCCACCGGTTCTGCCGTGCAGTGGTTGAGGGATGGTCTGGAACTGATCGATGATGCCTCGGAGTGCGGACCGCTGGCCGCGTCCGTTCCCGACAGTGACGGAGTCGCACTCGTGCCCGCTTTCAACGGACTGGGCTCACCCTGGTGGGATCCCCGGGCACGGGGAACGATTCTGGGCATCACGCGGGGCACCTCCCGCGGTCACCTTGCCCGGGCAGTGGTGGACTCAATGGTGTTCCAGACCAGGGACGTCGTTGACTCGATGTATTCCGCCACAGGTGTGGCAATTTCGGAGTTGCGAGTCGACGGTGGGGCGTCAGTCATGGACCTCATGTTGCAGTTGCAGGCCGACCAGCTGAATACGTCGGTGGCCCGGTCCGCCGTGTCGGACACAACCGCCCTTGGCGCGGCTTACCTGGCTGGTTTGGGAGCCGGCGTCTGGACGAGCGCACAAGAGGTCTCTTCGGCCTGGACAGCTGAGCGGACCTTCTCCCCCGCGGCGAACCTCGACGAAGCGCAGGCCGCCTATTCGACGTGGCTCAGAGCGGTTGAACGTTCCCGAAGATGGTCACCTGACTGACAGCTCCACGCTCGGGGATCCGGGCGAGGTGGAACCCATCCGGGACGGGACTTGACCAACTGGTCAAGTCCACCATTACGGTGGGCGTGTGGCGCGTCAGTCGAAATCCAAAGGTCGAACGCTGACATCCAAGGGGCGGCAACGCCGGAGCCAGATCCTCAGCTATGCGACCGTCCGGTTTGCCTCGGACGGATACCACCCGACTTCGGTGGCGGACATTGTCGGAGGCCTGGGCGTGGGCAAGGGCGTCTTCTACTGGTACTTCGAGTCCAAGGAACAGCTTTTTCTGGAGATACTTCGCGACGCACAGAAGGACCTTCGGCGCTACCAGAGGGATTCAATTGCGGATCTGACCGATCCAATTGAGCGGATCGAAGCTGGAATCCGGGCCGGGGTCATCTGGATGGCGGACAATCCGGAACTCCGGCGACTGTTCGAGTTCGCCAGGTCAGAGGACACCTTCGCCAGATCGATGAAGGTCGGCGAGGCCACCCTCATTTCTGACGCGGCGGAGCACCTGCGAATCGCCATCGATGCCGGCCGGATCCCGTGCCGCGACCCCGAAGCCCTGGCGCACGGCATATTCGGCGTCACCAACCAACTGACGATGGCATACATAGACCATGGCGATGGCGATCCAGCCGAGGTTGCTGATCTCGTGGTGTCGATCTGCCGAAACGGATTCGCCGGCTTGTCCGATCAGTTGACGGGCGACTCCAACAGCGCCGATGTGATCGTCAACCCAGCTTGGTCAAGGACCGTTTGAGGTTTCGAACGGCCTGAGTTATCCGCTGCTCGTTCTCGATCAGGGCGAAACGCGCATGCCCTTCACCCCCGGGACCGAATCCGACGCCGGGCGACAAGGCCACGTGTGCTTCCTTCACCACTTTCGAGCAGAAGTCGACAGAACCCATTTCGAGATACGGCTCGGGAATCTTCGCCCATGCGAACATGGTCCCCTGCGGTGGTTCAATCTCCCAGCCGATGCGGTTGAGACCGGCACACAGTGCATCGCGACGACCTTGATAGATCTCGTTGACCTCGCTCGGAAACTCGGAGGCCTCGTTGATCGTGACGGTGGCGGCTATCTGGATCGGCTGGAACGTCCCGTAGTCCAGATATGACTTGAGTTTGGCCAGTGCGGCAACAACTTC
>JAUXGW010000276.1 GCA_030621865.1 Actinomycetes bacterium | reverse complement strand
GAATCTGCGACCAACTTCGTGGGCCCAACCACGTTCTCGGCCCTGGCCTCCGAGCCGGCGAGGACTTCCCTGTTCGCTGACTCCGCCACTCCGATTCCTCACACCCAGCTGGGCCAGACGGCTGACCTTGTTCTGGTTGCACCCTGTACTGCCAAGGTTCTCTCGGCGTACGCCGCGGGCTACTCACATGATCTGCTCACCAATGTCCTGATCGCCACCCGGGCTCCGGTGCTGCTGTGTCCTGCGATGCACACGGAGATGTGGGAGCATCCCGCCGTTGTGGACAATGTGGCGTTGTTGAGGAGTCGGGGTGTGCTCTTCGTGGATCCCGAGGTCGGGCGTCTGGCCGGCGGAGATGTGGGCGCAGGGCGTCTGGCCGATCCGGAAACGATCGTTGCTGCCGCCGAAGCGCTGTTCCGTTCGCGGGATCAGGATCCGGTCCTCGATCTCGAAGGCAAGCGCGATCTCGAAGGCAAGACGGTCCTGATCAGCGCAGGCGGAACCCGCGAACCGATCGATCCGGTTCGTTTCCTGGGCAACCGGTCGTCGGGCAAGCAGGGCCATGCAATCGCTGAAGAGGCCGCCGCCCGGGGTGCGAAGGTGCGCCTGGTCACCTCGGCGGATCTCACGGCACCGGCGACTGTCGAGGTCACAAGGGTCGAAACAGCCGCACAGATGCACGCGGCTGTCATGGCACGTTCAGCAGATGCCGACGTGGTGATCATGGCCGCTGCCGTGGCCGACTTCACTCCGGCCTCAGTGTCCGAAGACAAGATCAAGAAGAGCGACGGCGTACCTTCCATCGACCTGATCCCGACCGTCGACATCCTTGCTGCGCTGGGCGAGAACAAACCTCCGGAGCAGGTTCTGGTGGGCTTCGCCGCGGAGACGGCTGACGTGCTGGCCAATGCTGCGGGGAAGCTGAAGGCGAAGAAGGCCGACCTTCTGGTGGCCAACAATGTGGCGGAAGATGGTGTCGGGTTTGAACATGACACCAATGAAGTGGTGATCTTGTCTACCGACGGGAGAGAAATCCACGTCCCACTGACCGACAAGCGGTCGGTGGCCCGGGCAGTTCTTGACGCGGCAACAGGCCGACAAGACGGGGGAACGGACTGACCAGCCAATGGGCTGGGGGCGGAACGGAGAAACATATGAGCAAGTGGACTTTCACCTCTGAGTCGGTGACCGAGGGCCATCCTGACAAGATGGCCGACCGGATCTCGGACTCGATCCTCGATGGCATTCTCACCGAGGACCCAAATTCGCGCGTCGCATGCGAAACGTTGGTGACCACCGGCATGGCAATCGTGGCGGGGGAGATCAGCACCACCGGATATGTGGATATCCCCAAGATCGCCCGCGAGGCGATCTGTGACATCGGGTATGACCGTGAGTCCTTCGGCTACGACGGCAACACCTGTGGCGTGATGGTTGCCATCGATGAGCAGTCACCGGACATCGCCCAGGGCGTGGATGACTCCGAAGAGGTTCGCTCAGGATCCGCCGGCGAAGAGGATCAGCTCGACAAGCAGGGTGCCGGCGACCAGGGAATGATGTTTGGTTACGCCTGCACCGAGACCGACACCCTGATGCCTGCACCGATCAATCTGGCTCACCGCGTGGCCGAGCGCCTGGCAGAGGTCCGCAAGGCCGGCACGGTGCCCTACCTGCGCCCTGACGGAAAGACCCAGGTCACCTTTGAGTACGAAGACGGCAAGCCTGTGGCCCTGAAGGCCGTGTTGATCTCGACCCAGCACAATGACGGCATTGACCGTGACACAGAGATCCGTCCCGACCTCATCGAGAACGTGATCCGTCCGGTTGTTCCGGCCCAGTTCGCAGATGACGACTACGAGGTCTTCATCAACCCGACCGGTCGTTTCGTGATCGGTGGACCAGTTGGTGACGCCGGCCTGACCGGCCGCAAGATCATTGTCGACACCTACGGTGGTGCCGCCCGCCACGGTGGCGGTGCCTTCTCCGGAAAAGACCCGTCGAAAGTTGACCGTTCCGCCGCATACGCTACCCGCTGGGTGGCAAAGAACGTGGTTGCCGCGGGTGCTGCCGAGCGTTGTGAGGTGCAGGTTGCCTATGCCATCGGCATGGCACATCCCGTGTCGATCCTCGTCGAGACCTTCGGCACCGAGAATGTCGATCCGGACAAGCTCGATGCAGCTGTTCGCGAGATCTTCGACCTTCGTCCGGGAGCCATCGTTCGCGACCTCGAGCTGCTCCAGCCGATGTACAAGCAGACATCGGCATACGGTCATTTCGGTCGCGACCCGTCCCATGGTGGATTCACCTGGGAACGCACTGACCGCGTTGACGCCCTGAAGTCCAACCTCGGTCTCTGATTCCGGATCCTGTCGGCTTCTGTCGTTCGGGTATGGGAACCTCTTGAGCGGTGACCCTGTTTGACCCCGAATTCGGCCCGGAGCCAAGGAAACCGAAAGCGGCCGGGAAGTCCGCAAGAAACGGCGACGCCCCCGTAATCGGAGATGGCGTGGTCGTTCGCGTTGTACCTGACGTGCTGGGGGTTTCCCGCAGGTTCGACTACCTGTGGCCCGAGAAGTTCGGCGAACCGTCTGCTGGAGCGGTTGTCCGCATACGACTCAACGGCCGAAACGTGCGGGCATGGGTGATCGAGGTTGATCCGGACACTCCCGCTGGGGTGGTGCCGGTCCCGATCACCAAGGTCACAGGCATCGGACCGAGCCAGGAGGTTCAGGATCTGTGTGCGTGGGCGGCCTGGCGCTGGATTGGCCGACTGCCTTCGCTGCTGCGGGCTGCAACTCCTGACCGCGCCGTTCGTGCACCGCTGAGGACCAAAGTCAGGCATGCTGATCTGCGCGGAACCGGGATCACTCCGGCGCTGCGAAAGGTGTTGAACCTTGTCGAACGCGGGGCCGGAACCCACGTGCTCACAGTGTCACCCGACACCGACCCGTCGCGAGTTGCGGCGGCGGTGTGCAGCGTTGGCCAAGCCCTCTTCATTGCTCCCGGGGTCGAGACGGCCGACTCGGTCCAACGCTCGCTGGCCCGCCTCGGTTGTTCTGCGGCGAGGTGGCCGCATGGCTTCGCCGCCGGTGCAGGTGGTCACAGCATCGTGGGCGGACGTTCCGCGGTATTCGCAACGATGCCGGACCTGAGCTGCATCGTGGTGTGGGATGAACACGACGAGGGTCTTCAGAACGAGTCATCACCCACCTGGCATCCGCGTGAA
>JAUXGW010000051.1 GCA_030621865.1 Actinomycetes bacterium | reverse complement strand
CAGTTCCCATCACTTCCGCGATGCCAGACCTGGCCGCCGGCGACCACGTGGACGTGATCGGCTCCACGCCAAGTGATTCATGGACTACCGAACTGGGCTCCAGGTCAGACCCTGCGGGCACCCCTGCGATCCTGCACGCCACCGAGAACGCCGTGGTGATCGCGGTCGGGGACTCAGACGGTGCGGGTGCAACCGCAACAATCTCGGTCCACGAGCGCGATGTGGGTGATGTCAGTGCCGCCAGTCTGGCCGGCCCGGTGGTTCTTGTGCTGCGGGCACCCTGATGTTCAGGACCCCGACACCGACACGTCGTCAATCAGCACGGAGCATGCACCGCTTCCGCCCGGCAACCACTCAAAATCATCGGCCACCCGGATCACTCCAAGCAGCAAGCGCTGGATGGTGGAGGCGATCGTGAGTTCGCGAACGGGTTCGGCGAGTTCCCCATCGCGGATCATCACTCCATCGGCGCCCACCGAGAAGTCGCCCGAAACCGGATTCACCCCGGAGTGGATGCCGGCGAATGACTCCACGGCCAGACCCTGGGAGACCCCGCTGAGCATCTCCGGGCCAAGCGTCTCGCCGGGCTCCATCACCAGCAGCTGCGGGCCCGGTGTGGGCAACCCGCGAACCGCACGCACAGCAGAGCCCGTGGAGCGCAGACCCGCGCGACGAGCGGTTGTGCTGTCGTGCAGGAACATCTCGAGAACTCCCGCCTTGAGCAAGGGGTTCGATCGGCAGGCCAGACCTTCACCGTCCCACTCCTCGGCACCCAATGACTCCGATCTGGTGGGATCGTCAACCAAGGTCAGCAGTTCAGAACCGATCTGCTCACCGAGTCGATCAGCGAAGGGAGATCGACCCTTCTGAACCGCCTCGGCGGACAGCATTCCTGCGACCATCCCCAAAAGGGTCACGGCGAGCCGGGGCTCGAGCAGGATCGGAACCCTGGCCGAGGAAGGTTTCGTGGCGCCCAGGAGTTTCGTGGCCCGCTCGACAGCTTCAGTTGCCACCTTCTGCAGGTCGAGTGAGTCCGGATCCCGGGAGGCGTCAGAACCCCAGCCCATCTGAGTTTCATCATCCTGCTTGGCCAGGGGTTGAGTTCCGATCGAGCAACTCGCCTCGGATCCGACCCTGGAGATGCCGTTCGTGGAAGCCAGGGCTGCCTGACCCCACCCGTCACCATAGGAAGTGGTTCGGGCGGCGCTCACCCGGGAGTCCAGACCGATGACTTGTCGCTCCAGATCCAATGCCAGGGAGACCTTGTGATCCGCGGTCATCGAAAGCACAGAATCGCTCCACAGATCCTGCGGCACCACGCCCACTCCGTCGGCTTCGGCGAGGCCGTTGTAATCATCTTGTTCGGCGAATCGACAGTTGTCCCGGGCCGACTCCAGAGTCTCGGTCAACACGGTCGGATCCAGGGTTCCACAGGAGGCGAATCCCAATCGACCATCACGGATCACGCGAATTCCCGCTGCAGCAGTTCCAGCCGAAGTCAGGGACTCGACCTCTCCGGAATGAACTTTCACCGTGGTGGACTCACCCCTGGACACGATCACCTCCACCTGTTCTCCACCAACCGCAGCGTCAACCAGGTCTTGTGCGACCGTCAACAATTCCTGTTCATTACCCGGCTTTGTCACATTTACTCCCTGACCAAGATGCGTAACCTGAGCCGGCACCGACCCCGGCCTGTGTTCGATCTTGCTGTGTTCGATCTTTCTGGTCTCAACTGCCAGACATCGTCATGTCGGCGATCGCAAGCGTTACACCCGAGGATTCCCAGGGGAAGAAGCGCAGGTCCTCCCCGACGGCAACAACATCGGTCAACATCCGCTGGAGGGTCGACGCGATCGTTATCTCCCGGACCGGTTCCGCCAACTCGCCTCCGCGCACGATCACACCCTCGGCCCCCACGGACATGTCTCCCGACACCGGGTTCACACCCGAGTGGAGACCGGCCAGCTCATGCACAAGCAAGCCATCACCGACTTCGGCGAGAATCTCGGAAGGTTTCAATCGGCCGGCACGAACCCCCAGCACTTTCGGGGCGACCCCGGGGGCACTGTGATGTGACGCCCGAGACGCCGAACCGGTGCTGCGCGTTCCCATCGAACGAGCGGTGTAGGCGTTGTGCAGAAACCCGTTGAGGACGCCGGCGGAGATGAGGGTGAGAGGCCGGCAGGCCAGACCTTCCCCGTCGACCCCGGATGCAGTTGGGGCCTCCACACAGAGTGGATCATCCGTCAGAGTCAACAACGGCGATGCGATCTCTTCTCCGACCCGATCTGCGAATGGCGACCGACCTCGGAGAACTTCTTCTGCGGAAAGCATGTCACCCAGAATCCCCAGGAACTGACTGCACACATACGGATCAAGGATCACGGTTGTCCGTCGGCTCGGAGCTTTTCGAGCACCCAGTAGCGACACGGCGCGCTCCACAGCTTCATCAACGGTGGAATTGACGTTCAGGTCACCAAAGCCGCGTCCGACACTCATGCCGAAACCTGTGGTCGTGTCTGAACCATCCGAAGCGAGTGCGTAGGTTCCCAGGAAGGTGGAGGTTTCCTCCTCGGCTGCGCGGATCCCTTCGGTTGAGCTGATGGCGGACACGCCGATGCCATCGCCGTAGTCCGCTCCCTCGTGGCCGACCACACGCTTGTCCGCTGCCGTGATTGCCCGATCCAGTTCCAGCGCAATCTCCACCTTGTCAATGGTTGGGACATTCACAAGGGCGTGATCCACAAGATCCAGCTGTTGGGGAACAACGGAATCGGGTTGAGCAAGCCCGGCGTTCGGATCCGGGGTTCCGAACTCACTGTTGTCGCGTGCCTCGGAAACACAACGCTCCAGTTCTGCCTCATCGAGAACACCAGCCCAGGACAAACCCTGTTTGCCGTCCTTGATCACTCGGACGCCAACGCCGAACTCTTCGGCGGAAACCAGGTGTTCGAGATCTCCGCCATGCGCTCGAACCTCAGTGCTTCGGGCCCAGGACACCACAGCCTCGAGCTGTTCTCCGGGTAATGACCTCTCAACGATTCCGTCTGCCAACGCCTGGGCTTCGGCGGGAGTCACGTGGCCGTACCCCCGATGGTGAGGCCGTGGACCCTCAGCGTCGGAACGCCGTCACCAACGGGGACACCCTGACCATCCTTGCCACAGGTGCCGGGGGCACCCATCGCAAAGTCATTGCCCACGGCGTCGATGTTTGCCAACACAGCTGGACCATTGCCAATCAGATTTCCCTCACGCAGAGGAGCAGTGATCTTGCCGTCTTCGATCAGGTAGGCCTCGGTCATGCCGAATACGAAGTCACCGGTGGCTGTGTTCACCTGCCCACCTCCGAGATGTGCAACGTACACACCACTTTCGGTGTCGGCCACGATGTCAGCCGGCTCTGAGTCTCCAGCCAGCAGATACGTGTTGGTCATCCGGACCATCGGCAAATGTCGGTAAGACTGACGACGGCCATTACCCGAGGACTTGCGTCCTTCGGAACGCGCACGAAGTCCGTCCCACATGTAGTCCATGAGCACGCCGTCCTTGATCAGCACATTCCGACGCACCGTCAGGCCCTCGTCGTCGATCGCCGTGTGGCCCCACTCGCCATCCATGGTGCCGTCGTCCACGAGTGTCACGAGCTCGGACGCAACCTTTTCACCAACGCGGCCGGCGAAGACCGATGCCCCCTTGGCCACCAGGTCGGCCTCCAGACCGTGCCCACAGGCCTCGTGGAACATCACTCCGCCGCCGCCGGGCCCGATCACCACGGTCATCTCCCCGGATGGGGCCGGCCGAGCCGCGAGCTTGGTGATGGCCCTCTGGGCGGCGTTGCGGCCCAGCTCGGCCACATCGGTCTCGGAGAACAACTCGAACCCGATCGTGTGGCCGACGGACTCACGCCCCGTCTGCATTCCGGTGTCGCCACTCGCCACGGTTGAAACCGAGAACATCGTGCGGACCTGATCGTCGGCCGAGTGGACGCCATCGGTGTTTGCCACCTGAATTCGCCGGCGGGAGTCCGCATACCGCGCAGTCACCTGACTGATCGCCTGATTCTCGGACCGAGCCGCATCTTCTGCTGCTTTCAGAAGTGCAACCTTGTCGGCCTTGTCAACGTTCTCCGGCAGAATCCTGGGCAGGGTCCGACTCGCGGTGCTCTGGGGCGACGCGCTGACCGACGATGCCTTCCCCGCTCCCCCACGAGCTCCCGCCGCAGCGGTACGGGCCGCGTTTGTCAGCGACTCGACCGAGAGGTCCGCTGTGTGGGCGAATCCAGTGGTCTCACCCGTCACCACACGGATCCCCGCCCCCCGGTCCCGGCCCGACGCCAGTTCTTCGACGCGGCCGTCATCGAGCATCGCCGAGATCGACTGGCGATCCTCCACGAAGATTTCCGCGAAGTCGGCTCCGTCTTCCATGCCGGCGGTCAGTACCGCCGAAATCGTCGATTGGTCAAGCAAGGTCGATTGGTCAAGCAAGGGAGACCCTTCCGTTTCAAGCATCGTTGGATTGTCCACGCAGGATCCCGGCTCCTGCCGACGCCGCATCCCGACTCCTGTCCTCGCCGGATCCCGGCTATTGCCCGACTATGGAGCACGATCATTCAAGTGTGGTCGAAGACTCAAGTATTGAATCATCGCGTCTCCGCCTCGAACATCACCGGAGCATTTATGGGTTGCGAGTGTGCCGTGACGCCGTGGAGTGCTTATCGTAACGACCATGCAGGTTCGACCCGGACTCACGGGTGTTGTCGAAACAACCGTCACAGATGACGACACGGCGATCGCCCTCGGTTCAGGCGAAGTTCACGTGCTCGCGACCCCCCGGATCCTGGCCTTGGTCGAGGAAGCCACAATGCGTGCCCTCGATGGTGAACTCGGCGAGGGAATGACCTCGGTCGGAGTTCGGGTTCAGGTTGAGCACATCTGTCCAACTCCGGTCGGTGCCTCAGTTCGCGCAGAGGCACACCTCGACCGGGTGGAGGGCCGTCGCCTCACGTTCAAGGTGGCTGCCAAGGACGACCGGGGACTTGTGGCTGCCGGCAAGGTCACGAGGGTCGCCGTGAACATCGAACAGTTCATGCAGAAGACCCGATAACCCACGATTCGGGCATCCCAGCGTTGGCCCGCGCCCGTATTGGGCAGAAACAGATTTGGGGCCAGAAACAGATTTGGATTGACAGCACGGGAGGCTGCCCCTAGACATTCCCTTGTAACAACGTGACAGCTTCCGGGGCAATCGGAAGCTCGTACCAGAGGGGGAAATCCAAGTGAGCAAACGTGCCCGATTTCTGTTGATTGGCGTCCTGGCTGCACTGCCATTCGCTGCAGGAGCCTGCAAGGTTGACATTGGTGAGGGCTGCGCCCTCTGGGTGCAGGAGCCCGGCGTGAATGTTGGCGTCGTCTGCAGCTGACAAGACAAAGAATTGGGATTCGGCCACCCTCCGGGGTGGCCGTTTCTCGTTTTGGTTCCCGTTTCATTCACCGGCTCCTGAGTCCGGCTGTGGCTCGGGAACGACCGGTCGGGGGTAACGTCGATTGATGGAAAACGGCGAGGGGGAATACGACTCCGAAGAATCGGAGCGCCTCGAGGCCATCGACGAGATCGCTGCGGAGTCACTTCCGCACGAATTGCCCAGGAACAAGGGTTGGAAGCTTGCGCTGCGGGTGACCTTCAGCGTGGGTCTGGTGGCCCTGCTCATCTGGAGCCTTCCGGACACCTCGTTGTCGGATCTTGTCCCCGAACCGACATGGGCCACTCTGGGCTGGATCCTGGCGGCGATCGTGATTCTGTTCCTTGCCTATCTCATGCAGACCCTCAGGTGGTATCAGGTTTCCCGGACTCTCGAGATGCAGCCGGACTTCCGCCGACTGTTCTCTCATCTGCTCACGGGCGAATTCGTCTCCAAAGCTCTGCCCACATCTTTCGGCGGCGACGTCGTCCGGGTGATTCGCCAGGGTAACGACGCGGACGATTACGCCGATTCATTCGCGTCCGTGAGCCTCGAACGACTGACCGGGTGGTTCGTGCTGCCGGTTCTCTCGCTCATCGGGCTCCTGCTCAACACTTCCCTGCTCCATCTGGGGGCGCAGACCTCGTTGATCCTGATGGTGGACATCGCCACCCTCGGCGCCCTGACCGCAATCCTCTGGCTTGCCGGACATCCCAGAGGAGCCGGCCGACTGGTGGACCGGCAGGGTTGGCGCAGATATCTCGGAGCCGTCCATCTGGGCGTTGTCGAGTTCCACAAGGCGCCCGCCAGCGCGCTGCGCGTTCTGGCAACCGGATTGGGATTCCAGTTCCTCCAGTGCGTCTCATTGTGGGCATGCGCCAGAGCCCTCAAAATTCCCGAAGTCACGATTGTCGTCTGCATGGCGTTCTTCCCACCGGCGGCAATCCTGCAGAACTTCCCTCTCTCACTGGGTGGGCTGGGCGTACGCGAATTGGTTTTCGTGTTCCTCTTCGGCGCCATAGGGGTGAGCAATTCCGAAGCAATCGCCCTGGGATTGCTCATCTACATGGTGTTCATCGTCACCAGCGCAGCGGGTGCACCCAGCTTTTTCAGCGGAGGATTCACCGGACGCAGCGTGGACTCTGCCGAGTCGGGCTGACCACGACGGTCAGCTTCGATAGCGTGGGAGGCGTTCGCCAAAGAGGTCGCAGATGATTCTGGACGAAGTCCAATACCCCCAAGACTTGAAGAAGCTCGCTCCCGAGCAACTGGAGCAGCTTTGCGAAGAAATCCGGGAGTTCATCGTGGATGCCGTCACCACACACGGCGGCCACCTCGGGTCCAACCTCGGCGTGGTTGAGATGACCATTGCCCTGCACAGGGTTTTCGACTCACCTGACGACGTGATTCTCTGGGACACGGGCCATCAGGCGTACGTGCACAAGTTGCTCACCGGTCGACGCGAGGGATTTTCGAATCTGCGCCAGGAGGGTGGATTGTCGGGCTACCCCAGCAGAGCCGAAAGCGAACACGACTGGGTTGAAAACAGCCATGCGTCCACGATCGTTTCCTACGCCCAGGGACTGGCCGTGGCCAAGCGGGAAGCTGCGAAGAGCTCCGGTGCAGCCGATCCATCATCCGGCGACCAGGTGGTTGCAGTCCTTGGCGACGGCGCTCTCACCGGAGGCATGGCATATGAGGGATTGAACAACCTCGGCCACTCCGGGGTGAAGGCAATCATCATCCTCAACGACAACGGCAGGTCCTATGCTCCCACCGCTTCGCGCCTGGGTGAGTCGCTGTCACGTTTCAGGGCATCATCGACCTACCAGCGCAATCGCGATCGCGTTGAGCGTTTCATCAACGACGTTCCCGTGGTCGGACCTGTGATCGAAAAGGGAATGGATGGCGCCAAGGCGGCGCTGCGGGAAATGTTCGAGCCTCCGGAGTTCTTCGAACAGTTGGGTGTCAACTACATCGGACCCTACGACGGTCACGACATCGCAGCGCTTGAAGAAGCGTTCTCTGCCGCCGCCGACATGGAAGGCCCGGTTGTCGTTCACTGCCTGACCTACAAGGGACGAGGGTACGGACCCGCTGAGGCCGACGAAATCAAGAACATGCACGACACGTCAGAGCTCAAGCCGGGTTCCTACACCGCTGCATTCTCTGACGCCATCCTCGATCAGGGAACCAAACGACCTGAAGTGGTCGCGATCACGGCTGCGATGCCTGACAGCACCGGCCTCCTGCCTTTTCAGGAGAAGTTTCCGGATCGATTCTTCGATGTGGGAATTGCCGAGCAGCACGCAGTGACCTCGGCGGCCGGGATGGCCATGGGCGGCCTTCGACCCGTGGTTGCCGTCTACTCGACCTTCCTCACCCGGGCCATGGACCAGGTGAATCTGGACGTCGGGATGCACGGCCAACCGGTCGTGTTCGTGCTGGACCGAGCCGGAGTTACCGGTGATGACGGCGCATCACACAACGGCGTGCTGGATCTGGTCCTGATGAGCAAGGTTCCGGACATGACCATGTTCGCTCCGTCGAACTACGCAGAAGTCACCCAGATGCTCGACGACGCACTCGAGTTGTGTACCGCTGGGCCATCGGTGATCAGGTTCTCGAAGTCGATGCCTCCTGACCTCGAGGGCTGTGGAACCGGACTTTCGGCCCGCAAGATCCGTGAAGGTGAAGACATCTGCATCATCGGCGTCGGCAACATGCTCGCCGCGGCGGTCTCCGCGGCCGACAGACTCGTCTCCGCCGGCCACCGGGTCACGGTCTGGGATCCGAGGGTGGTCAAACCGCTGGATCCAGAGATGCTCGACGACGCCGCCACCCACCGGTTGGTGGTTTCCATCGAAGACGGCCTGCGCGATGGGGGCATCGGAGCTTCGATTGCAGATTCCCTCTCGAATCTCGCACCAACCGACGGGCCGGCGGTTCGTGTTCTGGGTGTTCCCACCGTGTATCTGACCCAGGCCAAACCCGACGTGATCCTGCACCGTTTGGGCCTTGACGCTGACGGCATCGTGGACGAGGTGCTGTCCTGGGTTGGATCAGCCACCGGGCATGCTCAGTGAATGAAATCCCGGGGTGACCGCAGGAGTTTTCACTATTAGCATGGTGTAAACCACATTAAATGGCGTTAACCCCGTCAAGGCCCAAGCCACGCCTCTCCGAGGCTGCGGGCCAGATCCCCAAGAGGAACCAGATGACCCTCGACGCTCCCGTCAGCCCGGACACCCCAGATGGCTCCGACGCGGATCCCATGACCATTACCGATGAGGCGATGGCCTCGGTGATCGCCATCCGCGACGAGGAGTCCGACGCCGATACCCTTTCGCTCCGGGTGGAAATCACCGGCACCAACGGCCGCGAATACACCTACGACCTGTCGTTTGCATCACCAGACGAGGTGACCGATGGCCACCACGGGTATTCGGTTGGCGACCTCATGGTTGCCATCGAGTCCGAGTCGGTCGAGCGGCTCCGGGGAGCCGAACTCGATGTTCCGCGCAACTCGGCGCAGGGCGGGCTGGTGATTCGCAATCCCAACACCCCGGATCCCTTTGAAGGGATCGACGTGGAGCTGACCGGCGAGTTGCCGGACAAGGTCAGCCAGCTTCTCGAGCTGCAGATCAATCCGATGCTCGCCTCTCATGGCGGCTTTGCCCAGTTCGTCGGAGCGGATGAAGAAAACAACGTGTACGTCACCATGGGTGGCGGCTGCCAGGGATGCGCCGCTTCTGCAGCCACCCTCAGGGATGGAATCCGTTCCGCAATCATGGAAGCGATTCCTGAGGTGAAAGAAGTGATTGACACCACGGATCACCAGGCCGGGGAGAATCCCTTCTACACCTGAGCTGATCGCAGCCGAGTACCCGGATCAGATGTCGAGTCCGCGTTCCTCGATCTCCGAGGCCAGCAGCAGCCACTCTTCCTCGGCGGAGTCCGAAGCCCGCTGGGCGGCTTCCAGCTGGGCGCTGAGACTCTGGAGTCGTTCGACCCCGCCACCGGCGCTGGCCGACTCCAGGTCTTTCAGCAGTGCCCCGACAGACGCCTCGGTGTCGGCCATCAGCCGCTCGACCGTGCGCATGCGGTGCCGCAGCGTCGAAGGGCTGCGTTGCCCGCCCGACCCGGCCCGCTTGGGCGACCCCGAGCTTGTCCCGTCCTTTGACTCGCCCTTCTTCCCGGCTGTCGCTGACGGTCCGGATCCCCCGGATCCTGCGGAGCCGTCCACGGCAGCAGCCTTGTGCGGAGACCGCTGAACAACCCTCTCGGCCTCATACGCTGCATATCCGCCGGGCAGACGACGGGCCTTCCCGTCGCCCAGAATGAGCACGTCGGACACGACACGTTCGAGAAACGCCCTGTCATGGCTGACCACCACGACCGCGCCGGGGAACACTTCCAGGAAGTCCTCGAGTTGCCGGAGTGTGTCCAGATCCAGGTCGTTGGTCGGTTCATCGAGCATCAGCACGTTCGGCTGCCGAGCGAGCGTGATCAGCAGTTGGAGCCGTCGGCGCTCACCGCCCGACAGGAGTTCTATCGGAGCCCACTGAGTGTCCTCGTCAAACCAGAACGCTTCCATGAGGGACCCGTGGAGATGGCTCGGTTCGCCATCCGGTCCAACCACAGCGTCACGAAGCCGGAGGCTGGGATCAAGCTCGGTTCCCTGCTGATCGAATACTTCGACAACGACGGTTGAACCATGGCGAACCTGACCGCTGGTCGGCTCCAGGCGTTTGGCCATGATGTCCAGCAGAGTGGACTTCCCCGCCCCATTTGGCCCGACGATTCCCAGCCTCTCCCGAGGATCGAGCAGAAGATTCAACCCTTCAAAGAGTTTCACCTCGCCGCGTGAAGAGTCAGGCTCTATTTCGCCGAAGGTGTGTCCGACTTCATCCAGTTCGATCACCCGGTCACCGAGGCGCGGTGTGGCAGCAAGGAGTGGCAATTCTTCAGGCCGTACCGGCTCATCTGGCCTGCGATTCACGAGCGCCGTTGCTGTGGCGATGCGGGCTTTCGGCTTGGAGGTCCGCGCCGGTGCACCCCTGCGGAGCCAGGCCAACTCGCGACGGGCAAGGTTGGCCCGGCTGGATTCGAGGCGTTCGGCCAGTTCTTCTCTCCTGGCTTTGCCTTCCAGGTAGGTCGAATACCCACCCGCGTGGAGGTAAGCCTTGCCTCGATCAAGTTCAATGATCCGGTTGGTCACCCGATCAAGGAAGTGCCGGTCGTGTGTGACCAGCAGCAGCCCGCCGGAGAATCCCGAAAGCCTCTTCTCCAGCCAGGTGATGGCATCTATGTCCAGGTGATTCGTTGGCTCGTCGAGTACCAGAAGGTCGGCATCGGACACCAGGGCCCTGGCCAGTGCGATGCGTTTCTTCTGACCACCCGAGAGGTGATCGAGATCAGAGGAGTCGAGGGCTCCGATGCCGAGTCGGTCCGCCACCGCATCGACCTCCCACTCGTTCGCGAGATTTCCGTGATGGAGGGCTTCGCGAACCGTTCTCCCATGCAGTGTTGGCGACTGTTCCAGCGCCGCCACCGTGACGCCTCGCCCGCGCCGCACCACACCGTCATCTGGCTCGCGAACACCAGTGAGCACGTCGATCAGCGTGGACTTTCCAGTGCCGTTCAGGCCGACGATTCCGAGCCGATCACCGCTGGAAATGGTGACGTCGACATCCTCGAACAGGGTCCTGCCCGGACGAGCCGCAGTGAGGCCTTGCGCATCAATCAGGATCATGCGGTAGCCGGGGCCTGACTCAGGAAGTGACTCCGAGCGCCAGCAACCTGTCGTCCAGCCAGTCTTCCAGAAGCTTCAGTGCCTGCGGCTCGATGAAGGATACGTGAGCGACAAACCCCTGATTCGACGGTGCGGAGTGCGTCGGCCATATCTCCTTCATACCCCGGCCGTCAGCCGGTAGTTCAGTCGAGCCACTGCTCGGGCGATTCGTTGCACCCAGGCGTGGCTCCATCTGATCCAGCCCCAGAAGGGCAGCGAGACGATCCGAGGCGGAGTTCGGAACGATCCGGTCACCAACTCCGACCTGCAGGAACACGGCGCGGCCGGACTCGCGCAGGTCGTCCATCAGATGTGCGTTCTCGCCTCTGTCGACAAGCGACGTGGCGATGCCCATCAGAGCCGCCGCATCGCCCGCACCTGCACTCCACGGTATGACTTCGGCGAATGCCACCCAGAGCTGGGAGTGATAGAGAATGTCTGCAACACCACTGCCGGGCACCTGCAGGAAAGCAGCGTCGATTTCCGGTGTCAGAGCTACCTCCGAGGCACCGAGTACGCCGCCCATCGATGTGCCTTCATAGAGGATCGTGGAGGTGTCCAGATCAGCCACACCATCGCCGTGATTGCCATCGAGGTTCCACGGGGCCACATCCATACCGGAGAGTTCTTCCTCGATTGCCTCCACCAGGGAAACGTGGTCGACAGTGCCCTGAACGAACATGCTCAACAGCCGACCAAGCCCCTTGGGGTTTGCGAGATCCAGCAGATAACCACCCTGACCGGCTTGGCGTTCACCGTGATTGGGAACATCAATTCCGATGGTCGCCACTCCTGCAGCGCTGTTGGCGTCTGCCACCAGCAGCATGGTCTCCTTGCTCACGATCAATCCATGGCCGTACACCGCCACCGGGGCGCCCGCGGAGGACGCAGGTTTGTCGGGAAGCACCGCTATGAACGGAATCCACGTCTGAACCGGTTTGTGCTCCGGTTTCGCGATGCCGTCCGAATCCCGAAAGTCCGTGATCGCCACCTCACCCCTGATGAACGCAGAGGCCCTCTGGAAGAAGATTGGGGCGTGTACCTCGATGTTGCGAACGGGATGAGGCGTGTCTCGCGCGATGTTGGCCATTTCGGTCATGTCGGCCTTGGCGTGCTCACGAGTGCCCACAGTGAATCGCGTGGCGGAAAGCAGGCCCTTCCCCGAACCATCCCCGACCCCCATGGCGGCAAGATCTGCGAGCACGGGATCGAGGTGACCGTCGAGAAGTCCCTTCGCAGGACTCGGATCCATGAAATACCCCCGGACCGACCCGAGCGAGGCCACGATCCTGTGGCCGTACTCCCAGCGCGTCAGTGGCCACGCCATCACGATCGTGTTCGGGGCGCCGCGCCGAAGGGCTTCGGTTGACAGTTCCGCCCGTATTGGCTGGCGTTCACCGGTCGTGAGGTCGAAAACCTGGATCAGGTTTCCACCGTCCGCTGGGAAAAAGTCTCCGTTGATCGGGTTATCCACCTCGAAGACGATCGGTGACAGTGCCGAGAAACCATCTGACCCATCGAACGCGTCCGACAATCCCGCTCCCGGACCCAGATCATTCTGCGTTGTCTCCGGTATGACCTCCGAAGGCATCCGCACGCGCACACCTGTTGGGGAGGTGGCATCAGCGATCTCGAAATCATCACTCGGGTACGGAAGGGCGCAGGAGCGCACCGCGCCCCAAGCACAAGGTGGAGGAGCATCGGCAGTGCGCTCAGCGCTTGGACCGCCCGAATCCAGGATTGGCGGGATTGGCCTGAGTGAACAGGCTCCGGCCACCAACACGGTGGCCAGACACAGCGGGATGATCGTTCGTGCGAATCGACGTGGCCGCCGTGGTGCGGACCCGCCTGAGCGCGCTCCAACCGTGATTGTATTTCTGTGCATCGGGTCCTCTCCCTGTGCGAATTTGCCTGTGCGAGTTCCCTCGTGCGGATTCCAGAGCGGACCCTACTCAGTCGGCCGACCCCGTGCCAAGGTTCGCGCCGGTGTCGTCACCCGCATTCAGATTCTCTCGCCAGTGTTGATCCCAAATGGCGTCGAGCGCCGGTCCGGCAGATTCGGCGGCGATCTCGTCAAAGCCCCCCAGCTCGTAGTGCAGACCGTCGAGGCGCATCACCTCGTCGTCATATCGGTCCCCGACCATCGTGGCGATGTCAAGAACCGCTGAGGTCTCGGGTCGCGCCTCCGCCACCTGATACATCAGCTCATTCAAACGCTGCATACGCTGCGGATCCGCCTGTCGTTTGATCGCTGCCGCCTTGCCGACCCCGTA
>JAUXGW010000309.1 GCA_030621865.1 Actinomycetes bacterium | reverse complement strand
CTGAACTTGGCGTAGGTGCCGCCGGCCACATAGACGTTGCCCAAGGCATCAGAACTTGCCCGCGACTGACCCTGGGTGATTGACGCACACGGTTCAGAGCTCGTTCCGCAGGTGGCGGTGTCGGCACCTGTGGTGGAGTTCACGAAAACTGCATCGGTCTCTTCGCCATCGATCCCGTCGCAGTTCTGGTCAATGCCATCACCGGCGGGATCGACTGCACCCGGATACACGGTGTCGTCGGCGTCGTTGCAGTCCGAAAGAGAATTGAATCCATCACCGTCAGCATCTACCGGAGGTGCTGTGGTCGTGGTGGTCGACGTCGTAGAGGTCGAGGTGGTCGTTGTGGTGCCCCCAGGACTGGTCGTACAGGCCGCCCCCAAAGTCACAACCGCGACCAGAATCACGGGCCAAGCCCGTCGAACGTTACGCATCAATTCCCCCTCAGGATTGCCGCATCGCCCAGCGGCAGCCAAGGTGATCGTTCATCTTGGCTGCCAAAGTTCTAGCGAAGCGCCAGACGGGGGTCAAGCCCCTTTTTCAATGGAGTTCGGCCAGTTCGGCTCGAAGCCGTGACCGTCAGCCTGTGATCTTCTTCACTCGACCACCGACTCCGATGAGCAGGGCTCCGGAGATCAGGAAGACGAAGGCAAGAACCCTGGCCCAGTCGCTGTTGCCGCCGGTGGCGGCGAGTGCAGCCGGCGTGGTGAGGACTGTGACGGTCCTGCGCACGACAGTCCCGGGTACCGTGCTGGTCGGAGCAGTTGTTGACACAACGGCTGTCGTAGTTGATTCCTCGTCCTCAGGCGGGGGCTCGTCCTCAGGCCCGGTTGTGGTGGTCTCCTCGGACGGAGGATCGCCCCGGGGAGTAGGAGGCGGCGGATCGTCCTCAGGCTCGGTCGTGGTGGTGTCCTCAACGGTGGTCGTGGGAGGAGGATCGTCGGGAGGAGGCGGCGGCGGTGGCGGATCGTCCTCAGGCTCGGTCGTGGTGGTCTCCTCAACCGTGGTCGTGGTCTCCTCGACTGTGGTCGTGGTTTGCGCAACAACGGTCGTGGGAGGAGGAGGCGGCGGATCATCCTCAGGCTCGGTGGTCGTGGTCTCCTCAACGGTCGTCGTGGTCTCCTCGACTGTGGTCGTCGTTGCTTCTGTTGTGGTTGTTGGCGCAGGCGACCAGCAGTAAATTGCGTGGGAAATGCCCTTGCCGGTGCCGTGGGAGTAGTTCGTGTAGCTCTCTGGACTGGCGATGACGGTGTTCTCGTCCTCACCGGAACCGGCCTTGAGGATCAGGGCCGTCCAGGTGTTGCCTTCGGGTGGATCACCCAACTGGTATGGAGTGCTTACCGGCTCCTGTTTCTCGCATGTCCCATACGAGGCTTCCCAGTAGTCGGCATGATTCGAATTGGACCCACCGGCACTGGCGGTGGGCGCCAAGAACAAGAGCGCACTCGACCCGAACAAGGCTGCTGCGATGAGAGCTCTGATTGATTTCCCGGTCAGCTTGGCTTTGACGCTCATGAGTCCCCCGACATCGGCGCTTGGCCTCGTCGCCAACCGCATTCCCCAACATTTCCGGTGATATTTCCGTTATCCGAAGCAGGGTATCGAGGCGCGGACAGAATTCCTCACAACGCGGTCAGTAATCTTCAGAACGCCGTCAGTGATGTGGCCGCAGACGTGCAGGGCAACAGACGTGTTCGGGGGAACAGGCGTTCAGGCCACTCGGCCAACCGCAGCGCCGGTGAGTGGATTGGACATCAAGATGCCGCTGACGTGAGCGACCGAGTTGCGGATCACCAACTGCCCGGCGCGCACTGTCGCCAGCTCTGCGCGATTCGCTCGGCTGAAGCCAAGCTTCCCAAGCAAGCGTGCAGGCATCATTTCCTTGGTCACCAGACTGAACGGCAACCACGCGATTCCGGGGATCGGCTTGATTCGCGGGTACATGAGCGTGCGGGCAACATCCCGTGAATCCTGAGTCGGCTCCAGCGTGTCGACCTTCTCTGCGAAGTAGTCGCGGAAGGCGTGGAGATCATCGGGAATCTCGTTCTCCGGTATGCCGAATGCCTCATAGATCCGCTTGCTCTCGCGGTAGTACGCGATTCGATCAGGCTCGCGCAACTTGCCGCCGAACCGGCGGTCCACCTCGAGCACCGTGTCCGTGAGGGTGGCCAGAACCCACATCTGGCGATCAGTTCCAAGGGCGCTGTATCCAGAGCCATCCGGCAACACGCCGCTGACGTGGCCGTGGATGGATTCCAGCTTCCGCAGTGTCTCCTCGCGATTCTGCGGAGACCCGAACGAGATCGAGAACATTGAATCGAGAGTTCGTTGCAGCCGCCCGAACGGATCCGTCCGGTAGGTACTGAACGAAGCCACGCCGGCGGCGACTCCCGGATCACATATTTGAAGGATCGCCGCCCGCGGTCCACCGAGGAGAACCATCGATTCCCTGTTGAGTCGCCAGGCCAGCGACTCACCGTCGTACAACGCTCCCGGAGCTGGTTCAACCATCCCTCAACCTCTTCCCCTCGGACTCCCCTTGCCGGAGACCATCAAGTCACCGGAGACCCTGAAGTTAGCCGCCCGAACCGTCAGGCAGAGGAGATCTCCACCTCGAACATCACTGGCCACAGCTTGCCGGTGAGCAGGAACCGGTTGT
>JAUXGW010000279.1 GCA_030621865.1 Actinomycetes bacterium | reverse complement strand
GGCGACTCGGCCCAGCCCGAACCCGGGCGCATGGTGCGACTCAAGCAGTTCAACCGCCTCGATGACCTGTACGACCGGGATGACCGTGTGGCCGTGCCGACACTCGACACAGGCCGCCGGATGGGCCTGGCCGAGGTCGAACTGGGCTTCACACCCGAACAAGCTCGCTGCGAGGCGAACCGGTGCCTGCGCTGTTTCGCCAACATCATGCTGGACGTTGACCGCTGTGTGCTCTGCGCCCTGTGCGCTGACGTCTGCCCGGTGGATGTCATCTCCCTGGTGCCATCAGAGGAGATTGATTCCGAGCACGGTGGCGGTACTGCGCTGCTGCTGGATGAGACCGAGTGCATCCGCTGCGGTCTTTGTATCGAACGCTGCCCTCCCGACGCGCTGTCGATGGGGGTCTGGACAGGAGTGGGAGTGCCTACATGAGTACCCAGAACGATGACAGGCCAAGCCAGGAGAATTGGCTGCGCCGAACCCGCGTCGGTCGTTCGATCTTCCGCACGCCGTCGAAGGCGACTCCCCGCGATCGGGCCGCGGGTCACTGGTCGAACTTCTTCTTGCACATCTACCCGGTGAAGGTGCCGCGCAAGCAGATCACCTTTCGTTACACGTATTACCTGGGTGTGATCTCCACTGTGCTGCTCGGCTCGCTGGTCGCGTCGGGGATCTACCTGATGTTCTTCTACGTGCCTTCGCCGGCAAGTGCCTACACCGACATCCAGACGCTCCAGACCGAAGTCACCTTCGGCCAGTACATCCGCAACGTGCACAGGTGGTCCGCTCACCTCATGGTGCTGGCCGTGGCCGCGCACATGGCACGCATGTTCTACCGGGGCGCCTACAAGTCGCCGCGCGAGTTCAACTGGGTCCTGGGCGTCGGATTGCTGCTCCTGACCCTGCTCCTGTCGTTCACCGGCTACTTGCTGCCGTGGGATCAGCTGGCCTATTGGGCGGTCACCGTCGGCACCGAGATGGCAGCGTACGTGCCAATGGTCGGTGGTGACGTGCAGCGGATGCTGCTCGGTGGAGCGACGGTGTCAGCTGCGACACTGTTGCGGTTCTACGTACTCCATGTAGCAGTACTGCCCACAATCATCGTGGGTGTGCTCATGATTCACATCTGGCGTTGGCGCAAAGACGCCATGCTCGACACAGAAAGGGACGAACCCGATGAATGACGAGACCGAAGTTGACCTTCCCGGCCGCGGCTCGGTGCAGAAGGCCGGCGACAGCCGGATACTCGGGATAGTCCCGGGCAAGCCGGTCGCCGGCGAGCGCAAGGAGCCCGAAGAGCAGGACTTGGTGATGGTGTGGCCCAATCTCCTGGTCCGACAGGCAGTGGCGGCGATGTCGATCCTGCTGCTGGTGTTGTTCATCGCAATCTTCGCCGACGCGCCACTTCGTTCGGTGGCCGATCCCACCAACACCCCCAACCCCGAGAAGGCGCCTTGGTACTTCGCCGCACTGCAGGAACTGCTGGCGCACTTCCATCCGTTGATCTCCGGTGTGCTGATACCCACTTCGATCATCATTGGTCTGGTGTCGCTGCCGTACATCGACAAGAGCGGGTTCCTGAAGCCTCGTCACCGCAAGGTGGCGGTCACCGCGTGGACGGCTTTCATGGTGATCTGGATCGCATTGACAATCATCGGCTTCGCCTTCAGAGGTCCCAACTGGGGCTGGGTGTGGCCATGGCAAGAATGGCATGGTGAGCTATGAGTAACGAGATTGAACGCCGGGATCTGCTCAGCAAGGCGTGGAAAGGTGGCTTGGTCCTCATCCTCGCTGCTGGCGCATGGACCACTTGGGACTTGCTGCAACCACTGGCCACAAAGGGATTCGGCGGCAAGGTGCGGGCAGTGGCGCCCGACGCGGTAGCTGGCGAAGGGGTGGTTGAGGTACCGGCAGCGCGGGCGTACCTGACCCGCATCGACGATGAGCTGATCGCCATGTCCGAAAAATGCACTCATCTGGGATGCCGGGTGCCGTGGTGCGAGTCATCGAGTCGGTTCGAGTGCCCTTGTCACGGTTCGGTGTTCAACCGCGCCGGTGACATCCTCAGCGGGCCGTCGCCCCGAGGCCTTGACCGGTATCCGACCGAGATCGGTGATGACGGCCTCATCTACATCGACACGGGCGACCTCTCCGATGGTCCGCCACCGGGCACCGAGACGATTGACGATCCCCCAACTGGCCCGCCTTGTGCGGTCGAGGAGCACTGATCATGCCGTACGGATATTCTGACGATCCCGAACTGGACCGCTCCACCAACCGGGTGATGGTCGTTGGTGTGATACTGCTGCTGGCTCTGGCGGCGGCGTTTCCCGTGTACCTGTATTTCGAGCCTGAGGCGCGGGAAGAGTCGCGGGAGGAAAACCTTGCATCACTGGCCAGCGAAGGTGAGTCCATCTGGGAATTCAACTGTTCGTCCTGTCACGGGGAGAACGGTGAAGGTGGAACTGCACCCGCGTTGAACTCCCAGCAGTTCCTTCAGTCAGCCTCCGACGAACAGATGGAACTGCTGATCGCTGTGGGGATCCCCGGCTCTGCGATGTCGGCTTTCTCGCAGGACTTTGCTGGTCCGCTGACGTCAGAGCAGATCAAGGGTGTCGCAACCTACCTGCGATCCCTGGAGGACGATGCTCCCGACGTCCCGAACTGGCGGGACCCGACTCCGTAGACGGACCGATGCCGCCTGCGAATCGTTGGCAGGCGTTCCCATCGTGGTTTGCAGGGTTCTCAGATCAGCGCACCGGCCTCACCCTTCGGGTGCAGTAGCGGCCGGTTGAGTAGTTCCTCGTAGATGAGGGAGCTCATCTCGGCAATGCGGTCGGCTTGGTCCGGGTCGTTCCACAGGTTCACACGCTGACGGGGATCCTCGGCGGTGTGATACAGCTCACCTTCGGTGCCGTCATAGGTGCGGGTGCGGTCGTACACGGTACAAGTCCAGCCGTCCTTGAACACGGTGTTCATCACGATCGCGCAGTCGGGTGTGTAACTCTCGTATTGGGTGAACACATGATCACGGCTTTGCTCGGCTGCCTCGTCCTCGCTCCTGGGAAGCGGGCGACCTTCCATCCATTCGGGTACATCGGCGCCCACGATGTCGCAGATCGTGGCCGGGATGTCCATCAGCCCGACGGGTGCGTGAACATCGGCCGCCGGTACGTTGGCGTTGGCCGACGGCTTCCAGATCATGGTGCAACGGGTGAT
>JAUXGW010000116.1 GCA_030621865.1 Actinomycetes bacterium | reverse complement strand
TGCGAACCGCACCAGAGAATGAAAATGAAAGGCAAACCGTGACAAACATCGAGCGGCGCTTCGTGTCGTTGACCTCACCCACTGCTGACCGCAACGGGGCCGGCTACATGCCGACCCAGGGTCTGTACCATTTTGCCGAGGGAACCAAACCGCGGACGGCGATGATCGCCACCCATTACAACCAGGACTTCGCCGAGCACTACATGGGCGAACTGATGGCCGAACGTGGATACGGGTTCCTGGGCTGGAACACTCGCTTCCGGGGTCTGGAGCACTACTTCACCCTGGACCATGCACTCATCGACATCGGAGTGGGTGTGCGCTGGCTGCGTGAGGAGGCCGGAGTCGAGAACGTCGTTCTGCTCGGGAATTCCGGGGGCGGCTCACTCATGGCGGCCTACCAGTCACAGGCAACCGAACCCAATCTTCGCCCATTGCCCGGCGAAGGGCTGCCGGAGGGTCTGGACGACCTGCTGGCCGGCGATTTCTACGTCTCCACCAATGCCCACCCGGGTCGACCTGAGGTACTCACCGACTGGTTCGATCCGTCGGTCACCGACGAGACCGATCCGACATCGGTCGATCCTGCCCTCGACATGTATAACCCCGAGAATGGTCCGCCGTATTCGGCCGAGTTCGTCGAGCGTTACCGAGCAGCACAGGTGGCACGCAACAACCGCATCACCGAATGGGCACTCCAGGAACTCGAACGGATACGCGGCAAGGGATGTGTTGACCGGATTTTCAATCTGCACCGTGCCTGGGCCGATCTCCGGTACCTCGACGCCAGCCTCGATCCGAACGACCGCGAGATCGGCGTGTGTTATCTGGGACCGCCGCAGTTCTTCAATTACAGCCCCTACGGCATTGGATGTTCGAACACGATCCGGACCTGGCTCTCGATGTGGAGCCTGGAGTACTCGCAGTGTCGTGCGATTCCCCACCTCGAGCGGATCACCGTGCCGGCCCTCGTCGTGCAGAGCATGGCTGACACGGGTGTGTTCCCGGTGGACGCCCAGACGATCTACGACAACCTCGCCTCCGATGACAAGACACTGGAGTTCACCGTCGGCGATCACTACCTTCTGAGTCCCGAGAATGCACGAGACGTCGTGGCGGATCTCGTCGCCGCCTGGCTGGGGGACCGAGGTGTCTGAGATCAGCTCCGAAGGTGATGTGGCCGAGTTGGTCGAGCTCGAAGATGAGCTTCGACGCCTTGATGTCATGGCCGATTCGCCCACCATTGAATGGATCCCTCTGACGGGTGGTGTGTCGTCCGAGATCTGGCGGGTCGAGCTGGGGGACCGCACGGTGTGTGTGAAGCGGGCGCGTCCCAAACTCGCTGTGGCCGCCGAATGGAATGCTCCGGTCGAACGGAACGAGTCGGAGGTCGCGTGGCTCGAGGTCGCCCGCGAGGTCGATGCGGATGCCGTTCCCCGCGTTCTGGGACACCGGTCGGATCTGCACGTCTTCGTGATGGAGTACTTCGATCCGGATCGTTATCCGGTGTGGAAGGCCGAACTCGCCAGAGGATCGGTCGACGAACAGTTCGCCGCTGAGGTTGGTGCGCGCCTGGGTACGATTCACGCAAGCACTGCGCGCAACACTGAACTGGCCGAGCGTTTTGCCACCGACGATCTGTTCCGCTCGCTCCGGCTGGAGCCGTACCTGGACGCTACCGCTGCCGCCCACCCCGACCTGGCAGCCCGACTTCGCGAGCTGTCCGAGCGAACTGCGGCCACACGCCTGGCGCTGGTGCACGGAGACGTGAGTCCCAAGAACATTCTCGTGGGCCCGAACGGGCCGGTCTTTCTTGATGCCGAGTGTGCCTGGTACGGAGATCCGGCATTCGACGTTGCGTTCTGCGGAACCCACTTGTTGCTGAAGTGTTTTCAGGCACCGACAAGTCGCGAGGCGCTACTGGGCAGCTTCGACGCGCTGGTGACTTCCCATTCGTCACTGGTCGACTGGGAACCGCTCGAGGACTTGCAGGCCAGGGTCGCGTCGCTCATCCCTGCCCTGCTCCTGGCACGCGTCGACGGAAAGTCACCGGTGGAATACCTGACCGCCGAATCCGACAAGGACACCGTTCGTCGTGCGGCCCGCGAGATGTTCGATGCCGGAGCAAGTACCACTGACGAAGTTCGTGATCTATGGGACAGGAGCCTTCCAACATGAGTACCCACACAATCACCAAAGTGCACGGTCGCCGGGTATGGGACTCGCGTGGCCGCCCGACGGTGGAGGTCGAAATCACGCTCGACGACGGGAGCGAGGGACGGGCAATCGCTCCCGCTGGTGCATCCACGGGGAGCGGGGAAGCGACTGATCGCCGCGATGGTGGGACCCGTCTGGGTGGCATGGACGTCAGCGGTGTCGTGGCCTCGATCGACGGGGAGATCGCAGATCTGCTGCGGGGAATGGACGCCGATGACCAGACTGCGGTCGATCGAGGTCTCATCGACCTCGATGGACAGGCAGACAAGTCGCGACTCGGTGGCAACGCGCTGGTTGCCACCTCGATGGCGGTCGCCCATGCTGCCGCCGGCCCGGAACCGCTGTGGCGTCACCTCGGCGGAACCGAACAGTTGGGAATGCCGCTACCCGAGATCCAGATCTTCGGTGGCGGTGCCCATGCGAGTCGGCGCGTCGACCTGCAGGACTTCATGGTGGTTCCCATCGGGGCTCCCGACTACTCCACGGCGCTGGAGTGGACTGCCGAGGTCTACCTTGCTGCCGGCCGACTGCTCTCCGGGCGTGGTGACCTTCAAGGTGTCGCCGACGAGGGCGGGTACTGGCCGGCATTCACCGGCAATGAGCAGGCGGTCGAGATGCTGGTGCGTTCGATCGAGGGAGCCGGACTCATCCCGGGAACCCACATGGGAATCTCACTGGACGTTGCAGCCAGCGAGTTCTACCGCGATGGGCTGTATTACCTGGCTAGCGAGGATCGCAGCCTGGACGCCGACGGCCTGTGCGAAATGTTGCTCGATTGGGTCGATCTCTATCCGATCGTGATGATCGAAGATCCGTTGGTTGAGCACGACCGCGACGGATTCATTGCTTTCACGAAGGCCGTGGGCGACAGGATCCAGATCGTCGGCGATGACTACCTGGTGACGAACTCGGCGCGGGTCGAAGCGGCCGCCCTCGACGGCGCCTGCAACGCCGTTCTCGTCAAGCCGAATCAGGCGGGAACACTCACGGAGGCACGCGAGGCCCTGCTGGCTGCTCAAGCGTCCGGTTTCGGCGCGATCGTCTCGGCCCGGTCCGGAGAAAGCGAGGACACGACAATCGTGGATCTGGCCGTCGGGTGGGGAGCAAAGCAACTCAAGGTCGGTTCGATCACTCGTGGTGAACGCACCGCGAAATGGAACGAAGGTCTGCGCATCGCCGAGAAACTCCCCAACGGTGGTGCCCTTCCGGATCCTGCGAACTTCCCCTGGGGCAGAACCTCCTGAGGGCGCTGCCTCCAAGAGGTCGTTCAGTGATTCAAGGTCGCTCCCGGCGGTTCACCAGCTGAGGGTTGCCGGCACGCCCTCGGGCACAGCGGGTTTGCCCGGGGAGACCGGGTCGACATCCTGGTACGGATTACCGAGGGTGGGCCGCTGATCTTCGTCGCCGCGGTTGGGCCAGTACGAGATCGCTCTCTCGGCCTGTGCAGTGATCGTCAGAGCCGGGTTGACACCGAGGTTCGCGCTGATGGCGGAGCCATCACACACATGGAGTCCCTCGTGGCCGAATACGCGCTGGTATGCATCGAGGACACCGTGCTCCGGATCCTCACCGATGACACATCCACCGAGAATGTGGGCGGTCACCGGGGCATCCAGAAGCGCCTCGTTGAGCGACCCGAAGGGTTCGCCATCAATGATGTCTGCGGCGTGGCGAGCCGCTTCGTTCGCTTCGGGCAGGTACGTGGGATTTGGTTCTCCGGATCCCTGCTCGGTGCGGAACCAGACGCTGCCGCCGCGCCTGGTTCGCCACCGCAACTTGATGCTGTTGTCGGTGCTCTGCATCACAAGGAGGATCACGGAGCGTTCCGACCAGCGCCGCACCGAAAGACTCCGCAGGAATTTGACCGGATGTCGCAGAGCCTCGCCGATGAACCGGCGTTGTCGCGACATCGCTCCACCGCCGTCAACGAGCACTGTGGTCAGGAGCGCCATCGCGTTTGAGCCCCGCGGGTAACGAACCCCTTCGATGTGGGTATGAGGATTCGGGTAGATCGACGAACTGATCGCAATGCCGGTGCTGTAGTCAACATCGGTGTCATCGGCTACTGCCCCTGGAATCGATTCGGAGTTGGTGCGGACGAGGTCTCCGAGACGTGGCGACACGTCAGGGAGGTGGCCGCGGTCCTTCATGTCGGCCAGCAGTCGGACGGTGCCGAAAACCCCGGCGGAGAAGATGACTTGTTCGGCGGTGAGGCGTTTGACCTTCTGGCCTCTGCGAGGTCCCGGACGTTCGGTGAATACCTCGTATCCGCCCCCGGGGAGCGGGGAGACCTGCGTGGCCTGAGTCCTGGGGAACACCCGGGTTCCGCCTTGTTCGGCCAGATACAGGTAGTTGTAGTCGAGGCTGTTCTTGGAGTCGTGTTGGCAACCCACCATGCAGCCACCACATTTGATGCAGCCATTCCGGTCGGGGCCGGCGCCACCGAAATATGGATCAGGTGTCCGTTCACCGGGTCTGCCGAAAAACACTCCGACCTGGGTGGGGTGATAGGTGGCGCCGGCCTCCATTCGTTCGCCGATTTCGCGGATCACGGCGTCATTGGGGGAGTTGGCCGGGGCAGTGGTCACACCGAGCATCTGCTGGGCCTGGTGATAGTAGGGAGCCAGTTCGGCTTCCCAGTCCGTGATGTTGTCCCACTGAGGATCTGTGTAGAAGCCGGGAAGCGGTTCGTACAGCGTGTTTGCATATACGAGTGACCCACCACCAACTCCTGCACCGGACAACACGACCACGTCGTTGAGCAGGTTCATGCGCTGGATACCGTGCATGCCGACTCGGGGAAAGAACAGGTACTTGCGCAGATTCCAGTTGGTTCTGGGGAAGTCCTTGCCGGAGAAGCGCTTGCCGGCCTCGAGTACTGCGACTCTGTAACCCTTCTCCGTGAGTCGGAGGGCACTCACGCTTCCGCCAAACCCGCTGCCGACTATCAGAACGTCGAAGTCATGGGAGGAGGATGGGGCGGACACCTCACGATCATGGCAGTTCGAAGAAGTTCATGTGTCGTCACGCGTCTTGGTTCTGAGCGCCTCAGACAGGCGCGATTTCGCCTACCCGAACTGTTGATCCCCGTTCCGAAGCGGAGACCTCGATGCCAGTGTGGATGCGTTCGCGGAGAGTGCCGATGTGTGAGATGAGTCCGACGGTGCGGCCACCCTCTCGCAGTCGATCCAGTTCGTCCATGGCCAGCTGAAGGGAGTCGGAGTCAAGGGTGCCGAATCCCTCGTCGATGAAGAGAGTCTCGAGGCGTACGCCGCCAGAGCGGGCGGCAACCACGTCTGCCACCCCCAGTGCCAGTGCAAGGCTGGCCTGGAATGTCTCCCCACCCGACAGTGTCGACACCTCCCTGTCCTGGCCGGTGTAGGTGTCCCTGACCCGCAGGCCGAGTCCCGAACTTGCGCCGCCGCTCTCCTTCTCGCTGAAGACAGAAAGTGAGTATCGTCCGCCGGTCATCAGCTCGAGTCGTTGGTTGGCAAATTCGCAGATCTGCTCCAGGTAGGCGGACAACACCCAGCGCTGGAGCGACACCTTGGGATCCTGACGACCCAGGCAGCGCTGCGAGACCGTGTACCAGAGCTGTGCTTCAGTTCGAGCTTCGGCCAGGTCCGCCTCGTCCGAGCGGTGTTCCTCCGCCCATTCCTTGATCGAATCGTGGCCATTGGCTGCGAGGATTCGCCGCTTCTGGGTCTCCCGGTCGGCTTCTTTCGCAGCCGCCTCAGCCTCTCTTGCGGGAGCGGGGTTGGGCCGATCATCGGGGAGCCCGACCAAGTCCTTTGCCAGCAAGTCGTGTTTGACATCGCGAAGAGCTTGCCGGTGGTCTTCGATGCGCTTTCTCAGCTTCTCCCGCACGTCGTCGTCCATCAGCGCTGAGCGGAGCGCATCACGTGTGCTGAACGGTGAGGATTCGAGTGCCCTTTCGAATATCTGTGTTGCGTTCTGAACCTTCGCTTCGACGATGTCCCGTTCAGAGAGTCTGTTTGCCAACGTTTCGCAGGCTTCGTCAAGGTTGTTGAGGGCCCGGAGGGCCTCGACTGGCTCAGTCTTGCCGAGTGCCTCCGAAATCCTTGTCCGTTTGTCGGCGCCGTCTTTCTCGGCTTGGTCGGCTCGTTCTCCGGCCTTGATCGCATCGGTATGGGCACTTCCGGATGCCTTCTCGGTGCCGGCTTTCCAATCTTTCAGTTTCTTCTGCTCTTCCTCCAGGTCACTTGCACGCTCCGCCACGGCGGTGGCATCCGCGGCGTCCTTCTTCGCCGTTTCGGCTTCAGCGGTGGCCAGAGCCGGATTGTCAGCGTGTTTGCCTGCCTTGCCGCGCACTTCTGCCGTTTCCCGATCAAGTTGTTCCTTGGCCAGTTGGGCCGCTTCGGCCTTCTTCCTGGCTCCTCCGGTTGCAGCTTCGGACGCCTCCACCTCGTCGATGGACACGGCATCGTCCGCTGGTCTGGCCGGCTGGGGATGATCCTCTGACCCACAGACGGGACAAGGCTCATCGGACTTCAACTCGCCGGCCAGTACCGCCGCGATGCCGTCGAGGTAGCGGCGACGCAGGTCCAGCTCGCGTCTTTCCGCCTTGTTGTGACCGGTCCGGGCGGACTGGAGCCCGGTTTCCGCCCGTTGGAGCTCCGGAGTGAGTTCGACGAGTTTGTTGGCTGCCTCCGCTCGCCGGAGAGCTTCATCCGCTGCGGCCATCCGGTCGGTGACGTGGCCAGCAGCAGTCCGGGCATCGCGAAGTTCACTTTCGATGGTGTCCAGGCGCTCCTGGTGGGCGGCTGTCAGTTCTCGCGCCGTCTTCTCCTCCTGCTGTTTTGCTGCTTCTATTCCGCGTTGCTCGGTGGCATCTTCTTCGTGTCCAGCAGCAGCTGCGGCGTTTTCCACGTAACCCTCGAGGACACTGCGGTGAGCGGCGATGGAGTTTCGGCCGAGGTTGACATCGCCGGCGGTTGGCAGAGGATCGGCAGTCGGAATCCTGAAGCCATCGGGCAGGCTGGTTGTGTGTTTGGCCGCCGTCGTGCCGGCTTCAGCGGCTGAACGAACTGCGTTGGTCTGCTCCTCGAGTGAGTCCTGGTGTGTCGACTCCTCTTCCAGCAGGTTCCGGAGGCTTTCGGCCCGGTCCGCGGCGTTCAGCGTCGTATCTTCGCTGTCGATAGAAGGTTGCCGGCCGGCGAGCGTGATCTCAATTTCACGAAGCCCGGCCCTGCGGTCCCAACGACCTGTGATCGATTCGACTTCTCGGAGATGCTCTGTGCACCTGTCCGCGGTTTTCCTGGTGACCTCGGCGGCATCTGCGCTCCGTTGAACCAAGACAGCCGCGAGTCCCAACAACTCGTCGAATTCGGCCTGATCCCCGGGCCAGATCTCCTGATCGGGCTCTTCCTCGCCCGTCGGGTCTCCGCCGCTGGGGGTTGATTCGCTTACTCCGCCGTCGGGCAGATCCTCCGCTTGAAGATCCTCCGGTGGTGACTCCTCTGTGATGTCGGACCAGCGCTCGGCCGCCTTCGTGCGCAGGCCGGCAAGTTTGCGTTCGGAGTCCGAGACCTCCGCGTAGCGATCCTTGGCCTGTCGCTC
>JAUXGW010000346.1 GCA_030621865.1 Actinomycetes bacterium | reverse complement strand
GTGGTCGGCTTCGCCGTGGTGGTCGTCGTGGTCGGCTTCGCCGTAGTAGTCGGCTTCGCCGTGGTCGTCGTCGTGGTCGGCTTCGCCGTGGTGGTCGTCGTGGTCGGCTTCGCCGTAGTCGTCGTGCTAGTAGTCGTCGACGTGGTGGAAGTTGTGGTCGTGGTGGAAGTTGTGGTCGTGGTTGCCTCTGGTTCCGAGACATAGAACGCGCGCGACACGGTGGATGTGTCTCCCTCGTCATCGGTGACCGTCAATCGAACCGTCTGGAACCCAGGGTTGGGGAATGTCAGGGACACGTCAGCGCCGGACTGCGTGGTCCACGGCGTACCCGAGAAGCCTTCGATCATTTCCCAGTCGTACGTGGCAGGAAGCTTGGCGACCACGGAGTCCGAGGCATCAAGGGTCACCGCCAGTGGCGCTGGTCCGCTGAGTGGTTCAGCGCTGGAGATGGACGCCTCAACCGCCTTGGCCGGCGCCGGAACAATCTCACCCACCAACTGGGCTTCGTTCAGACCCGGTGCGGATGGAATCCCCATTTCCTGGTTGATCATGCCATTCACATTGCCCAGCAGACCGACTGGACATCCGCTTGCGCCGGGAACGGCAAACTCATTGTTCACGATGCGCAGGCTTCCCGAAGTCGTCGAATACCGCGCGCCTGCGATGGCCGGCACCCCGTCCGGAGGATGGGTCAGGCCGGTCGTCAGGACGTTCAGGTCGATCGGCTGGGAATCCGTTCCGATCGAACAGGTGTAACCGAGACCCACACCAAACACTTGACCAGCGAGACCCACCCGGATGCGCACGCGGAGTTCGGCATCGCCGGTCAGGGGATTGAGGGTGCCGGTTGCGTCGTGAGTGGCCACGATGCTCGCCTTGACCACGTTGATTTCGCCCGAGACCGGGTGTGCCAGCGGGACATAGATCGTTGGAAATTGCACTCCAGATTTGGGGATCGTCACAACACCCTGAGCGTCAATGGAACCGGCCAGTTCAAACGGGAGCTTGGGCTGGAATCCGGCCACCAATTCGCTGTCATCATCGGTGGCGGGTTCTCCGCCGGGACCGGCAACACACTGGTGGTCAGTGCCGTCGACATTTCGATCACCATCGTTGTCTTCGCCGTCCGAGCACTGCGGAAGCGGATTCGGCGTCAGGTCGAACGCTGTGTCGCGCATGCGAAGGAATCCGCCCGTCGGATTGATTGCGAAAGCACCCGGATCGAGTACCTTCTGGGCGCGGGCACCTGGCATCAAGAGCACGGACAGCAGGATCGTGACACCCAGAACTGCAACAACCTTGGTACGCATGCCGATTCGCCTCATTGGGGTCCCCCTCTGTCGGCGCCTGCGCCGACAGCTGCGCGCACAGCCAGTACGCCACAACAGTCCGGACAGTCTGCTTGGCCGGTCCATAGTTCGTCAAGTACCTGAAGGGGCGGCGCCCTGGGCAAAAAGCCCCAGGAAAAGGCCATGTGCCAGAAGCAGGTGGGAGTCACTCGGGATCCCCACTCAGGCACTTCCGGGTTCAGCATCACGATCACACCCTGAATTGCGGGGACACCCGTGAAACTGCCGGGCGCTACGGTGATGTGCATGTCAAGCATCTCCCCTACTCCAGGACTCCCGTGGCGCATGTTCGTGGTGACTGGAGTGGCCACGATGACCGCTGTGTCAATTGACGATCGTGCGTGGGACGCCTTCGACGACGCCACCGGCGGAACTGTCGGCCGCAACGTTGTCAGCGGAACACTGATCGGCACCGGAGCCATCCACGCTGCAGAAGCGATCGTTGTGTACCGCTCAGCCAGGAAGGCCCAACTCCGACGCCCCGCTTGGTGGGCACTCTCGGCATTCCTCTGGGGATTTCCCGTGATGCGGCGACTGCGCAAGGCCCGCCGCACAGACTGATACCGGTCTCCACTTTCTGAACCTTCACTCCGACTCGAGCTCAGCAGTCCCTCCGGGCTGAACGGAGTGGCTCCTGTGCGTTCTGTTCAGTAGTGCCAGGGAAACTCGGACCAGTCAGGATCACGTTTCTCGAGGAAGGAGTCGCGACCCTCAGCCGCCTCATCGGTCATGTAGGCCAGTCGGGTGGCCTCACCCGCGAATACCTGTTGCCCGACCAGACCATCGTCGATCAGGTTGAATGCGTACTTCAGCATCCGCTGAGCGGTTGGACTCTTGGAAAGGATCTTGTGTCCCCATTCGAGGGCCACGGTTTCCAGCTCCTCGTGGTCAACCAC
>JAUXGW010000159.1 GCA_030621865.1 Actinomycetes bacterium | reverse complement strand
CGGCGATGATTTCGGCGGCGATGACTTCGGCGGCGATGACTTCGGATACAGCGATGACTTCGGCGGCGATGACTTCGGATACAGCGATGACTTCGATGACGCATCGTTCGACGACGACGCATCGTTCGGCGACGACTTCGACGACGGCTCGTTCGACGGGACCGCCCTCCCCGAGGAGTTCTCAGACAGCGAGGAGCCGGACCTCGAGGACATCGCAGCACCCGGCACCAAGTCACCATTGACAAGTCCCAGTAGCGGGCCGGCAATCGCTGTGGGACTTGTGGCCCTTCTCGGCGCAACCGGGCTTTCCATGGGAGACCGTTTGGTCGGACGCAAGAACAAGAGGAAAATAGCGTGAGTTCTCCATTCAAAGACCGACTGTTTCGCGGCTACGGCCCGCTGATCGGCTTCGCGGCCATCTTCTTGGCAGTAGTGCTGCTCGTTCCAAGTCAGGCTCCGGATTCCAACGGAGTCGATGCAGGTGAGGCCGGATCGATCGGCGACTACCTGGATGACCCCGAAGGCGGCGTAGACGGCGAAGGCGGCGTAGACGGCGAAGGTGACGGAACCGGCGAAGGCGCCTCCGCTCTGGATGGAACAGGTGGATCCTCGGGCTCAGGCGGGTCAGGTTCAGGCGGCGGCTCAGGCGGCGGCTCAGGCGGCGGCTCGGGCGGGTCTGGCTCAGGTTCAGGCGGCGGATCAGGCGGGTCCGGCTCAGGTTCAGGCGGCGGATCAGGCGGGTCCGGCTCAGGTTCAGGCGGCGGAAAGAACTCTGGGCCGACCAAGGTAGCCGGATGCGGATCCCATCAGATCAAGGGTGATCCGTACTCCCCTCCGTGCATCCAGTTCTCAGGGTCAAACGGCGGAGCCACCCACCGCGGAGTCTCTGACAAGGAGATCAAGGTAGCGGTGCGAGTCGACGGATTCACCAACGGGCTCGGCGATGCCATCGCCAAGAGCGCTGGCGCCCACATTCCCAACGAACCGCCTCAGAAAATCATCCGCACGATCGAAGGTATCAGTGACTACCTCAACCAGAGGTTTCAATTCTATGGGCGCAAGCTCAAACTGGAGATATTCGACGGCAAGGGTGATCCTCTTCAGGAAGCCCTTGATCGAGGCCAGGAGGGTGCTCAGGCTGATGCGCTGAAGGTCGCACAGGAGATCAAGGCTTTCGCCGACGTATCGGCGATCACACCCGCCTACGCGGATGCTCTGTCGGCAAAGGGAGTAATCAATACCGGAGCACCCTTCGTGTCGCGCAACTGGCTCGCCAAACGCCGCCCCTACTCCTGGACACAGTTCACGGATTGCTCAACCATCGTGGAGAGCGTCTTTTCCTACTACGGAAAGAAGATGGGCGGTCGCAATGCCGAAAATGCCGGCGCCCCGCTGAATACCCAAAAGCGCCGACTGGCAGTCATTGCCCCGTCCAACGCGCAGTATCAGGAGTGTGTCAACGCCGGAAAGGGCGTCCTGAACAAAACCGGACACGGCGGAGATCTGGCACTCGACGTCAAGTACCAGCTCACCGTGAACAGTTCTGGCGATGCCAAGACCGCGCTGAGCAAGATGAAAGCCAACAACATCACCACATTGATCTGCGGCTGCGATCCGATTTTCCTCAACTTCCTCACCGCCAACATGGCCAAGGAGCGTTACTTCCCGGAGATCGTGGTCAGTGGTGTTGCCCTGATGGACTACGACCTGGTCGGCCAGATCATGGATCAACGGGTGTGGCAGCGGGCATTCGGGGTGTCCTTCGCCGGACCCACCCAGGCGGACAACCAGTCACTTGGTTATCGTGCCTACAAGTCAGTGCGACCGGACGAACCCTCGATCGCAGTTGACATCATCTACAACCAGCTCTATCTGCTGGCCATCGGCGTCCAGATGGCGGGACCGAACTTGAATCCCGCAAGTTTCGAAAAGGGAATGTTCGATTACCCCCGCCGTACCGGACCGTACGGCACATGGGGATTCGGTCCAAACGACTACAGCACCTCCGACGATGCCCGAGAGATACATTGGAATCCCAATGCAGTGTCGGTGGCCACCCGCAGCAAAGGTGCCTACATCGATTCCAACGGGGGTCGTAGATTCCCGATCGGCAGTTGGCCGGGGGGAAATCCAAAATCCACGCGGTGACCCGACTGCTGAGGGCTGACGGCGCATGACCACTGGAATCGACGAGCACGAGCTCACCGCCGGACCCCAGGACTCACCGGAGTCCGAAACTCCGCGATGGAAGCCCAACAAGGCCACCAAGATCGCGATCGGCGCCCTCGCCGCACTCGCGGTGTGGGCCGTCGCAGCGGCGCTGTTGCCACAGGGAGTACCTGTCGGAGTTGTGGCTCTCGGGATCATCTTCGGCTCCACCACCGGGTTGACCAGCGTAGGCCTCATCCTCATCTGGCGTGCCAACCGGGTGATCAACTTCGCGAACATGGCCATTGCCGGAATCGGCGGAACCTTTGCAGTGCATTTGTTCCAGACCTGGGAATGGCCCTACTGGATCTCGCTGATTGCCGGACCCCTTGTGGGCCTCGCCGTGGGTGCTCTCGCAGAGATCACCGTGATAAGGCGATTCGCCAAGGCTCCCCGCTTGGTGCTGACCGTGGCAACCATCGGACTTGCGCAACTTCTGGGTGGTCTCGAGCTGCTTATCCCCGAACGGATATTCGGTGCATCCGGATTGTTGATCCCACCGTTCACCACACCCCTATCCACCTTCAACTTCGATCTCGGACCCGTGAAGGTGGATGGCAACGATCTGCTTCCCCTGTTCGTGGTTCCGATCGTGGTGATGAGCCTCGCATGGTTCATGCGACGCTCTCTGGCCGGTACCGCGATACGGGCGAGCGCCGAGAACACCGACCGGGCCAGACTGCTCGGGATTCCGGTCAAACGCCTGACGACTGCTGTGTGGGCCCTCGCCGGATGCCTGGCAGCGCTAACTCTCGTACTACGAGCTCCCACTCTGGGAATTGCCCCATCAGTGATGCTCGGGCCGGACGTTCTGCTGGCAGCATTGGCAGCGGCGATTCTCGGTCGAATGGAATCGATGCCCAAGGCGTTCGGCGCTGCGATGGCCCTCGGGGTTCTCGATCAGACCATTCGCTGGAACACCAACAATCCCGAGATGCTCTCCGTGGTCACTCTGGCAGTGATCCTGATCGGACTCCTCACTCAGGCCCGCGGTCGATCCCGGGCTCACGACGCCGACTCCGGGTGGAAGGACGCCGAACTGATCCGGCCCGTCAACCCGGTGATTGCCGCAATGACCCCTGTACGGGTTGCCAAGGGGGCAATGGCTGCGTTGCTGGTCGCCGCTGTGGTGCTCATTCCCATGATTCTCGAACCCGGGGCATCCTTCACCGGTTCGATAATGGTTTGCTGGGCGATTGTCGGGGTGAGCCTCGTGGTTCTGACCGGCTGGGGAGGACAAATCAGCCTCGGGCAGTTCGCCATCGTCGGGGCCGCGGCAATAGTCGCGGGCAACCTCATCAACCAGTGGAACACCGACCTCTTTGTCTCCTTGGCAGTTGCCGTGGCCACCGGCGCACTCGTGGCGTTCCTTCTCGGAATCCCGGCGCTGCGCATCCAAGGTCCGTTCCTGGCGGTGGTGACACTGAGCTTCGCCGTGGTACTGGACTCCTTCGTTCTCAACCCCAGTGTATTCCCCGCCATCATCCCGGAGTCTGTGGCACGCCCGGTTCTTTGGGGCCGAATCAACCTCGAAGATGAACGCGCCATGCTCTACTTCACCCTCGCATGCCTTGCCTTCGTGGTCATGCTCGCCGTTGGTGTTCGCAGGTCGCGCTCTGGACGATTGCTACTTGCATCGCGCGACAACATGAAAGCCGCAGAAGCAGCGTCGGTTCCCGCCATGTGGATCCGGTTGACAGGATTCGTTTTCTCCGGAGCGATCGCCGGCCTCGCGGGCGGCCTGCACATGCTGGTCAACCACGGAGCCCGAGGTGGCTCCTATGCCCCCGCGATGAGCGTGGACGTCTTCTCCCTCACCACCATTGGCGGACTCGGTTCCATACCAGGGGCCATCGTCGGCGCAGGAGGAGGTCGAGGACTCCAGGACGCAAGCGACATCCTGCGGCTGGTGGCCTCCGGTCTCGGTGTTCTGATCGTGCTCTGGCTGGTGCCCTCGGGACTGGCCGGGCTGGCTGCCCGTATTCGGGACTTCTTCTTGTCCCGCCTCGCCGCCCGCCAAGGACTGGATCTCGAAGGTCGACCATTGAGTCCTGTGCCGACCGGCGAGCAGGAGGACTCCGACGACCAGAGCGACGACTCGGCATCACCGGCTGCCGGGGATCACGATTCACCTGTGGTTGTGGACCAAGATGCGAAGACCACCGACGTGAGCCCGCATCAGGTCCCGGATTCGGATCCGGTCCCCGCCGCAAAGCACCCTGTCGATTCATCCATCCTGAGCATTCCCACGCACGGCAACACCGAAGGTTCAGCAGTCCCAGCGCTGTCAGCTTCCGGGGTCAACGTCAGCTACGGTCAGCTCCAGATTCTCTTCGACGTCGATCTGGACGTGCAGGACACGGAAATCGTCGCCCTGTTGGGCACCAACGGGGCCGGCAAGTCCACGATCTTCAAAGCCATTTGTGGGCTTGCACCCCACAATGGCACCGTGATGCTCGGTGATGTCGACATCTCCAGGATGAGTCCCGAACAGATCGTCAGGCAAGGTCTGGCCCTGATGCCCGGTGGCAAGGCGATTTTCCCCACGCTGACCGTTCATGATCACCTTCGGTTGGCATGTTGGACATTCCGCACAGACTCCCAACGAATCAACGACTCGTTCGAGGACCTGGACGACCTGTTCCCCGTGCTCGAAGAACGCAGAAACCAGATGGCTGGTGACCTCTCGGGTGGGGAACAGCAGCAGTTGGCAATGGCCATGACATTGCTGCTGCGACCGCAAGTTATCCTCATCGACGAGTTGTCATTGGGGCTGTCCCCCATGATCGTTTCAGCCTTGTGCGGAGTCGTGAAACAGATGAATGCTCATGACATCACCGTTGTGGTGGTCGAGCAGTCCATCAACGTGGCGCTTACGCTGGCCGAACGTGCGGTCTTCATGGAAAAGGGCACCGTTCGCTTCGAAGGCCCAACCCGGGAGCTGATCGAAAGACCGGATCTGCTCCGCTCTGTCTTCATCGAAGGGGCCGGCGGAGGCGACGACTCAGAGGAATCCGAAGAGATCGCTGCGATCGACTTGGCTCGCCTCGAGCCAGTGTCGGTCGATGACCGGCCGATCGAGGAGCGCGAACCCATTCTGGTTTGTTCCGACATCACCAAACGCTTCGGCGGCGTCCAGGCACTGTCTCATGTGAATCTCGAAGTTCGCCCCGGTGAGATTGTTGGGCTGATCGGACAGAACGGGGCCGGTAAGACCACGCTGATGGACTGCATTTCAGGGTTCCATACAATCGACGAAGGCACCATCACATTCCGCGACACGGACATCACCGACTGGGCTCCGAACGAACGCGCCAGAGCCAGGCTTGGTCGCACCTTCCAGGAAGCCCGACTGTTTCCGTCATTGAGTGTTCGCGATGTGCTGGCAGTGGCTTGCGAAAGGACGGTTGCGAGTCGGTCGCTTGTGGCTGATGCGACCCACCAGCCTGCCAGCTACCTGTCAGAGAACATGACCAGCACCAAGGTGGACGACCTGCTCGGACTGCTCGGTCTTGGAGCCTACGCAAACATCCCCGT
>JAUXGW010000136.1 GCA_030621865.1 Actinomycetes bacterium | reverse complement strand
GATCCTGAGGAAGAGCCCGTCACAAACGGGTTGTAGGGTGACTTCGGTGACTGAAGTTGATCTCCTTGATGGCCTGAATCCGGCGCAACTCGAGGCCGTCACCCATGGTGATGGACCTCTTCTGGTCATAGCCGGGGCGGGCTCGGGCAAGACGCGGGTACTTACGCACCGCATTGCCCATCTGATCCGGGACCGGGGAGTTTCTCCCTTTGAGATCCTGGCAATCACTTTCACCAACAAAGCGGCCGGTGAGATGCGCGACAGGGTCGGACGGCTTGTTGGACCGGTCGCCGAGAAGATGTGGGTTTCCACGTTTCATTCAGCCTGCGTGCGGATTCTGCGTCGGGACGCCAAGTTGCTCGGTTATCCCTCGCAATTCACGATCTACGATCAGGCCGACGCGGTCCGCCTCACCGGCTACGTGATCCGGGATCTCAATCTCAATCCCAAGCAATTCAGTCCCCGGAGCGTCCACGCGAGGATCTCCGCCGCCAAGAATGAGGGCCTCAGCCCGGGGGAATTCGCCGACATGGCGGAAAACGCAGCGGACCGCAAGATCGCTGATGTGTTCTCGGAGTACCAGATCCGCCTGCGACGTGCGGGCGCCATGGACTTCGATGACCTTCTGTCGGTCACTGTCGAACTCTTCCGAACCCATCCGGAAGTGCTGGATCACTACCGGAACAGGTTCCGTCATGTTCTTGTCGATGAGTACCAGGACACCAACCCGATCCAGAACGATCTGGTGATGCTTCTCGGCGAATCGCATCGAAACGTCTGCATCGTCGGCGACACCGACCAGTCGATCTACGCGTTCCGGGCAGCCGACATCCGCAACATCCTGGAGTTCGAGAACACCTTCCCCGATGCCACGGTGGTGGTGCTGGAGCAGAACTACCGCTCGACCCAGACCATTCTTGATGCAGCCAACGCGGTGATCGCGAACAACGCACACCGAAAGCCCAAGGAACTCTGGTCCGACTCCGGCGCCGGAACCCCGATCACCCATTTCCAGGGTGAGGATGAGGGTGACGAATCCCAGTGGGTGGCGCACCGATTGGCGCAACTTCACAACACCGGTGAGCACCGCTGGTCCGACATGGCCGTCTTCTACCGCACCAATGCACAGAGTCGCGTGGCAGAGGAAGCCTTGATCCGGGCCGGGGTTCCGTATCGGGTTGTGGGTGGACCCCGGTTCTATGACCGCAAGGAGATCAAGGACGCCCTGGCGTATGTGAAAACCGTGATCAACCCGTCCGATGAGGTCAGCGTGAAAAGGGTGATCAACCTGCCCAAGAGGGGAGTGGGAGATCAGTCGGTCGGCAAGCTGGAATCATGGGCCCGAACGCACTCCCTCACCTTTCTGGACGCTGCCCGTCGCTGGGAAGACGTTGGAGTGACCGGACGAACCGGTCGGGGAATCGAAGCGTTCCTCGAAATCATCGACGATGTGTCCACCGATGGTGAAACCAATCCGGGCGCCCTGATCGATCGCGTACTCGACCGAAGCGGCTACCGGGCAGAACTGGAAGCCGAAGCCACGATCGAGTCCGAAGGTCGGGTGGAGAACCTCGCGGAGCTGATCGGGATGGCGTCCGAGCACGAGTCAGTCGACGACTTTCTCGAGTCGGTATCCCTCGTTGCCGATACTGATCAGTTGCCTGACTCCGATGATCCCGCGGACACGGGAGTTGTACTCATGACACTGCATGCTGCGAAGGGTCTCGAGTTTCCGATCGTGTTCGTGATGGGGATGGAGGAAGGTGTCTTCCCTCACCAGCGGGCGTTGACGGATCCCGGAGAACTCGAGGAGGAGCGACGTCTCTGTTACGTGGGGATCACCCGCGCCGAGAAACACCTGCACCTTTCCAATGCATGGTGCCGCAGCTTGTACGGAGCCACGTCGTACAACCCGCCCAGCCGATTCCTGCGCGAGATCCCCGAGGCATTGATGGAAGTTGATCCGGCCAGCCGCACCGGAGGCCGCTCATCGATGAGGGAGGGAGGCTGGGAATCCACTTCCTGGCAGCCCCGCGGACGCTCGGTGTTGCATGAACGGGCAACTCGGCCCGCAACTCCGAAACAGTCCGGAGCCCACTCGATCGGCATCAAGGTCGGTGACGATGTGCGCCACAACAAGTGGGGTGACGGGATTGTGCTCGACATGGAGGGGTCTGGCGACAAAACCGAGGCGCTGGTCAGATTCCCGGAAGTAGGCGAGAAGCGTCTGTTGCTTGCCTGGGCGCCACTGGAGAAGGTTGGATGACGATCATGCGAATTCGAAATCGGGTGAACCTGGGACTGCGGGGCGGATTGACATTGTCCAGCTTCGCAACCGCGATCGCAGATCTTCACGGAAATGCGGTGGCCGTGACCGAGGAGATGGACTCGGGTGAGACGCGCTCGATCACCTATCGGGACATCCAGGAAACGGTGGCTCGCTGGTCAGCATCAATCGCTGCTCGCAGCGAGCCGGGCCAACCCGTTGTGATCGCCACGCCGAATGGCGTTGACCAGTTTCTGGTCAGCCTCGCCACAGCGCGCGTCGGTCGATTGCCGGCACCGGTCAATCCCCAGATGACCGAACCCGAAGTCCGTCATGTGATCTCGGATTCAGGTGCGGATCTGGTGATTCGCGACGCATCAGAACTCGATACGGGAAAAGGATCACGTTCAGCTCCGCCCGAACCCGCCAATCCAGACCCGAACTCCGTGGCCGCGCTGTTCTACACATCGGGAACCACCGGCAAACCCAAGGGTGCCGCACTCACCCACAAGGCTCTTGTTGGCCAGCTGTCCACCGCAGCGCTGCTGCCCCGGATCATGGGTGGCAGTGAAATCCTCGCGAGTCTCCCCGTGGCCCACATCATGGGGTTCGCTGTGCTGATGGCTCCATTGGTGATGGGAGCGCCGATCTATTTCATGACTCACTTCTCGGCGAGTCGCGTTCTCGATGTGATCGAGGAACGCCGGTGTTCGGTCTTCATCGGTGTCCCGGCGATGTATCGCATGATGCTCGAAGCCGGAGCCGCGAGTCGCGACCTGAGCAGTGTCCGGGCCTGGATTTCTGGCGCTGACGTGATGCCGGCCGAGCTGGCTCGAGCGTTCAAGTCCTTCGGTGCCACTGTGACCCTGCCGGCCGTCGGCCCTCTGGGTGAAGCAACCTTTCTGGAGGGATACGGGATGGTTGAAGTCGGTGGAGGAGTGGCCGCCAAGATCTCGCCCCCATTCATGGGTGTTGGACTGGGTGACTCCCTGGGCATGGCTCTGCCGGGCTGGAAGTTGAGGGTTGTCGACGAAGAAAATCAAGGTGTGGAGCGAGGCGAAGTCGGCGAACTCCAGGTGAAGGGTCCCGGATTACTCAAGGGGTACTGGGGTGACAAGACATCGAGCGAGGCGGTCATGACTTCTGACGGCTGGCTTCACACGGGAGATCTCGTGAAGACGGGACCGATGGGATCGGTGTTGTTCCAGGGGCGATCGAAGAACGTCGTCTTGTCGGGTGGATACACGATCTATCCGCTCGAGGTCGAGGCCGACCTGGAAGAGCATCCCGGGGTGGCCGAAGCCGCGGTGCTGGGCATTTCCAACCCGAAGCTGGGTGAGGTCGTGGTGGCGGCGGTCCGCCTGGAGCCCGGGTCCCGCATCACAGAAGAGGCGCTGATGAAATGGGCGGGTGAGCGGATGGCTCACTACAAGGCCCCGAAGCAGATCAGGTTCGTCGAGGACCTGCCTCGCACCGGGACCCGCAAGGTTCAGCACAAAGAGCTGGTTTCCCTGTTCTCGGTTTGAGTCGTCGTTCCCGGTTTGAGTCGTCGTTCCCGGTTCGGGTCGGTCCCGGTTCGGGTCCTCGGTGTCAGTTTCCCGGTTCGGGTCGTCGTTCTCAGTTTGAGTCGTCGGAGTCCGAATCCCCGGTGCTGTCGCCGCGGATGTCGATCACGAGATTGTCATCATCGTCCAGCTTCCACGTGAAGGCCTCGACTCCCTCGCCGGTCACGCTGTAGACCTCGTCGGCGCAGATCTCACCCGGTTCACCGGGCTCATCCGGGTTCGGGGTTCTCTGGTCGAAGAGCGTCTCGGACTCGTTCCATGTGAGGAAGCAGTCCGCCGGTGCGCCGGGTCCGATCGCAGTGAACACGTACCACTCGCGTGTGGAGTCGTCACCGAAGTGGTTCACCCAGATGGGGCGGACCTGACCCCGGCCGGACACGTCGCTGAACAGAACGGGACCGTTCTCTTCGATCTGAGTGGCCAGTCGTTCAGTCTGTCCTGCGTTGAACTCGTCATCGCCCAGATTGAAGCTGACCGGCCCGCCGCCACCGCTGGCCAGACTGATCAACCACCAGACGGCCGCGACGACCACGACCACCGTGGCGATTCCGATAAGGATCGCTGCGGTCTGATTCGACCCTGATCTCCGCTCAACGGGCATCGGAACAAGATTCCACACATCGCGTCCACACCCAAGACCGGCCCGATTCAGCCAGAGCCGTCACCTGAGGGGACGTGAACGGCCTGCCACCAGATGGGGCTTGCGGCCATCACTTCGATCAGCCGTGGCCGCCTCCGACCACGGCGGGTGTTTGCCGATTCGTGGGAGTGGATTCGTTGGGGCCGATCACGAACAACGCCCCGGCCACCAGGGCCACGATCACGGCGGCCACCAGAACCCACTGAAGGGTCACCATCCGGTTGGCTCGATTGATGGCGCGCCGGTCGGCGCCACCGGTGCTTCGTGTGGCCGCTCCTTTCGGCGCGGTGTAGCCGGAGCCTGACTTGGATGCCTTGGTCATGGAGGGACAACCCGATGCGCCCGGCGCTGCTTCCGCTGAAACTCCGGAATGTGGAGAAATCAGGTCGGACGTTTAGTATCCGACATCGGCGGGTACCCAGATCCGCTGCCGGAGTACCCGGCGGATTCGCAACGGAAGGTATGAGGGTGGACCTCTTCGAATACCAGGGAAAACAGTTCTTCGGAACGTTCGGAATTCCGGTGTCGCCGGGCGAGCCGGTCACCACAGTCGACGAGGCTGTTGCTGCTGCCGAGCGGCTTGGCACCTACCCGGTGGTCGTCAAGGCGCAGGTCCACGTTGGCGGGCGCGGCAAGGCCGGCGGAGTGAAGCTGGCCGAGAATGTCGACGAGGTTCGTGAACACGCCTCCAACATTCTCGGACTCGACATCAAGGGTCACATCGTCAATGACGTCTGGATCGAGGTCGCCTCCGACATCGCCGAGGAGTACTACGCCTCCTTCACGCTTGACCGTTCAGCCAAGAAACACCTGGGCATGCTCTCTGCAGAGGGGGGCGTTGAGATCGAGACGGTTGCCGAGACCAACCCGGATGCCATAGCCAAGATCTGGGTTGATCCGGTTGACGGACTCACAGAAGAGGCGGCCCGCGAATGGGTTGCTGCGGCGAACCTGAATCCGGAGGCCAACGAGGGTGCGGTTGAGATTCTCACCAAGCTCTACACCGCCTATGTGGACGGTGATGCCGACCTGGTGGAGATCAATCCGTTGATCCTCAAGCCCACGGGTGAGGTGCACGCACTCGACGCCAAAGTCACGGTGGATGCCAACGCCGACTACCGCCACGAGTGGGATGCCTACGAGGTCACCCAGGTCCGTGACGAGCGCGAGCAGGCAGCACATGAAGCTGGGCTTCAGTATGTGGGTCTCGAGGGATCCGTCGGAATCATCGCCAATGGTGCCGGGCTCGCGATGAGCACACTCGACGTGGTGAATCAGGTCGGTGGCTCAGCTGCCAACTTCCTGGACGTCGGTGGCGGCGCTGATGCCGAAAAATTCGTGAACGCCCTCACGATCATCGACAACGATCCCCGTGTGAAATCCATCTTCATCAACATTTTCGGCGGCATCACACGCGGCGAAGAGGTTGCCAACGGCATCGTCGCAGCACTCGGCCAGATCGACATCTCCGCGCCGATCGTGATCCGTCTCGACGGCACGAATGCCGACGAGGGCAGGGCGATCCTGGAGCCGCATCTCAGCGACAAGCTGCAGATGGCTCCGACCATGCTCGAAGCTGCCCGCGAAGCCGTCGAGCTCGCCAACTGAGCAGCCCGCGAGCCAGCAGACTGAAACCCAAGAACAGAGGCAAGGACTGATACCGATGAGCATTTTCGTCGACGAGAACACCAAGGTCGTCTATCAGGGACTGACCGGAAGTCAGGGGCGCTACTACGGCCTCCTGAATCGTGACTACGGCACCCAGGTGGTGGCCGGAACCAACCCGAAGAAGGCGGGAACCGACGTGGAGGGTATTCCGATCTTCGCCAACGTCGGAGAAGCCGTGGCCTCCACCGGCGCCAACGCGAGCTGCATCTTCATCCCCGCCGCCGGTGTGAAGGCTGCTGTGATCGATGCCGCCGAGGGTGGCGTGGATTTCATCGTCTGCATCACCGAAGGTGTGCCGGCGCAGGACGAAGCGTGGTTCTTCAACAAGCTGAAGCGGGACTTCCCGAACGTTCACTTGCTCGGACCCAACTGTCCTGGAATCATCAGCCCGGGGCAATGCAACATCGGCATCACAGCCGGCCACATCGCGAAGGAACCGACCGAAGCCGGGCCGAACGTGGGCATCGTGAGCCGTTCTGGCACCCTCACCTACCAAGCTCTCTACGAGCTCAAGCTTCAGGGCATCGGTGTAACCACCTGTGTGGGCATCGGTGGCGATCCGGTTCCGGGGACCAGCTACATCGACTGCCTTGAACGCTTCGAGGCTGATGACGACACCTCAGCCGTGATGATGATCGGTGAGATCGGGGGCTCCGCTGAGGAAGAAGCTGCTGAGTACATCAAGTCTTCGATGACGAAGCCGGTTTCGGCCTACATCGCTGGTCAGACTGCGCCCGCCGGCAAGAAGATGGGTCACGCAGGCGCCATCGTTTC
>JAUXGW010000277.1 GCA_030621865.1 Actinomycetes bacterium | reverse complement strand
ATCATCGAGTTGCATCACGAAAACAAGGTTGATGCCCCATCGGGCACCGCGATGCTCACGGTTGACCGCATGGCGGCAGCATCTTCCGACTGGACTCCCGATCCCACGACCTCCGAGGTGATCGAAGGTGCCCGCGGTGCGTTGGGGCCGGCCGACATCCGAGTGCATTCCGTGCGGTTGCGAGGTCTGGTGGCCCACCAGGAAGTGCTGCTCGGCACCACGGGTCAGACGCTCAGCATCAGACACGATTCGATCGACCGCACGAGTTTCATGCCCGGGGTTCTGCTGGCAGTGAAGAAGGTTGGCGGACTCCCGGGAGTGACAGTCGGCCTCGATGCCCTGTTGGACTCGGCCGACTGAGACAGAGGCTGGACTGACACGGATGTCCGGCTGACTTCCCGGGCTCGCTCCTCCGGCTCACTTCAACTGGCGCTGAACCCAATCGCAGAGGCCCCGATCGCAGAGGCCCCGATCGCAGACGCACGGCGTGCGGTCATCGATTCGGTGGCTGCAGTCCGTCCGGGTCAGGTTCCGGATCCCCGAACTCCTCTTCGAGTTCTTCGACGCCGCCGATGAGACCCTTGCGGCTGCGGGCCTGCCACAGGACGTACAGGACAACGAGGGCTATGGAACCAATGGTCAGCCACTTCTGGTATTGAGCAACGGACCTGAGGATGCTGTCGAGTTCATCGCTGAAGATGACTCCGATTCCCCGCATCAAGATGATGCGTCCGATGGTGCCGACGGTTGCCAACACGACGAACCGGACCTTGTTCATGGCGGCCACACCCGCCACGAGACACACAGGATTGTTGGGTGCGATGACCACCATCGCGTCCAGCAAGGGGCGCGGACCGTCCTGATCCAGGTCGAAGGAGTCGAAGAGTTGGCCCGAGGCGGGAAAGACCTGGCGCGCCCAGTGCATTGCTCGTCCCCGGTAGATGTAGCCGATGGCGTAGAAAAGCGGGTCTGGCGCCATCAGCCTCAAAGTGGATACCACCAACGCGGCCCAGAGCTCGGTGTTGGGTGTGGTGCCGATCAGGTACTTGTTCGACGAGTTGAGGGCCAGCAGCTGATACGGCCGTTCGATGATCCAGCGAGCCCAGAACGCGTTGCCGAGCTGATTGGCAACAACCAGTGCAACGATGAGGACGCCGATCGTGGGAATCAGCCATTTCGGATGGTTGACGTCCCTTGGCGCGTGCGGGTCGGGCTTCGGTTCGGCAGAGACTTCCGATGGCAAGTCCTGTTCGTCGGCGGGCCCGTCGTCAGTCACCCGCTGAGTCTGTCACTCCGCCGGGGAATCCTGGAAGCGGAGCCAACATCAATTCGGGAAGGCGGGATCAATTGGGGGAAGGCAGCATCAATCCGGGTGGGGAGAGCGGCTCGGACCGCCAGCAATGAGGTGCGAGGTCTTCTATGGTGGCAACTCATTCCATTCGGCAATCCATTCCAGGGGGAATCGAAATGCTCGGGACCATGCAGGACCGGCCACTTGTGCTGCCGCACATCTTCGAGCGGGCGGAGAAATACAATCCGACCAAGGAGATCATCACCGGTGACGCGACAGGCGGGGTTCAACGACGCACTTACGGCGAGTGGGCGGACAGAACCCGTCGCCTGGGTGGTGTGCTCGATCAACTTGGGATCTCCGAATCCGGAAGAGTTGCCACCTTCGCCTGGAACACGGCGAATCACCTGGAGCTCTACTTCGCAGTTCCGTGCACGGGCCGTGTGCTGCACACACTCAACATTCGGTTGTTCCCCGAACAACTGACCTACATCGTGAACCATGCGGAAGACGAGGCGATCTTCATCGACCGTTCGCTGCTGGGTTTGATCGGTCCGCTGCTGGACACCTTCGAGACTGTGAAACACCTGATAGTGATGGACGACGGAGCTCCCACGGAGCTGCCGGCGGGCCATGAGTTCGGGGACTACGAGGAGCTTCTGGCCGGCGCGGAACCGGTGGCGTTCTCGGTCGACGACGAAAACCGCGCGGCTTCCATGTGTTACACCTCCGGCACCACGGGCCATCCAAAGGGTGTGATCTATTCACACCGCTCCACATTCCTGCACACGATGGGAGCCATGACTGCCGACTCGCTGGGAGTCGCCGAGACCGACACAATTCTGCCGGTTGTTCCGATGTTCCATGCCAACGCATGGGGCCTCGCCCATGCCGCCGTGGCCACAGGAGCGTCGCTGGTGATGCCCGGCCCGCAGATGACCCCACCGGCGATCGCCGGCTTGATCGAATCCGAAAAGGTCACGATTGCGGCTGGTGTGCCCACGATCTGGATGGGTGTGCTGCCCGAACTGGAAGGCCGCGACCTGTCCGCGCTGCGTTTGATACCGTGCGGCGGATCTGCTGTGCCCAAGGCGCTCTCAGAGGCGTATCACGCACAGGTCGGCCTGCCGATCCTGCAGGCATGGGGCATGACGGAGACTTCCCCTCTGGCTTCGGTCGCGCGGATTCCCAGCACGCTGGCAGATCGCCCGGAAGATGAACTGATCGACCTCCGTGCCTCACAGGGACCACCTGTGTTGTGCGTGGGGCTTCGGATCGCCGATCAGGTCACGGGGGAGGAACTGCCGTGGGACGGTGAAACATCGGGAGAATTGCAGGCGGCCGGGCCGTGGGTCACGGCGTCGTACTACAACGACGAACGTTCCCCGCAGAGCTTCACCTCCGATGGCTGGCTGAAGACCGGCGACGTGGCCGTGATCACCCCGGAAGGTTTCGTCAAGATAGTTGACCGCACCAAGGACGTGGTGAAGTCCGGCGGTGAATGGATTTCCTCGGTGGAACTCGAGAACGAGATCATGGCCCATCCCGCGGTCGCCGAGGCGGCCGTGATCGGCGTGTCACACCCGAAGTGGTCGGAACGTCCCCTGGCGTGTGTTGTGGCTGCGGAGGGATCCGAGATCACCAAGGAGGAGATACTCGAATTCCTGGACGGTCGCGTGCCCGGTTGGTGGCTTCCCGACGACATCATTTTCATTTCCGAAGTGCCGAAGACGAGCGTCGGCAAGTTCTCCAAGAAGGACCTCCGGGAGCGCTTCGGTGATCATGTGTTTCCAACAGCGGGCGACTGAGCCTTATCGTCTGGGGTCGTGTACGACTTCCTTCGGCGGCCCTGGTGGATTCTGAGCCACGTTCTGGTGATCGTCGCCGTATTGGTGATGATCCGTCTCGGGTTCTGGCAGATGAGTCGCTGGCAAG
>JAUXGW010000244.1 GCA_030621865.1 Actinomycetes bacterium | reverse complement strand
ACCGCGGAGTCCTGTTCGAAGGCATGACCGGACACGAAGGCGACTGCCTCGTGGCATTCGGCTGGATCATGGCCGAGAATCTCGTCAAGTACGGCTGATCAAACCAGTCGGGATGACCGGCCGCGAACGGCGTCCATGGTCTATCTGAAAACCCGGGAACCATCCGGATGATCTCACCCCGCCGAGACAGCCGGGACCTTCGGCAACTTCTGGCCAATCGCAAGATGTGCCGGGACTTCACCAGAACCGCGGTGTCGGAGTCGGCCCTCTCAGACGTGCTCGCAGCGGCGATGGGCGCTCCTGCTGCCGGAAACACATGGGCGCTGGACTTGGTGGTGCTTAAAGGGGAGTCGGAAACCTCGCAGTACTGGGACGTTTCGCTGCCCGCGGCGAAACGGTCAACGTTCCCGTGGCCCGGTCTCCTCAACGCCCAGGTTCTCGTCTTGCCCTATGTGGAGCCTGATGCATATGTCCGCCGGTATGCCGAGAGCGACAAGGCGCACACCCGATTGGGTGGCGACGAAGCGGCGTGGCCGGTGCCCTACTGGTGGGTCGACGGAGGCGCGGCCCTGATGTCGGTGCTCGTTGCAGCCGAGAACGCCGAGCTCGGTGCGCTGCTCTTCGGACAATTCGAACACGAACCTGCTCTCGCACGGCGATTTGGAGTGCCCGGGGGGCGGAGGGCTCTGGGCACGATTGCCCTGGGGCATCCAGCTCCGGGCGATCGAAGTGCCTCACACTCGGGCGAACGTGGTCGACCGGCACTGGCTGATCGTCTTCACCGCGGCCGCTGGTAACTCCGCGCGAACCCGGTGGATGCCGGAGTTTCGAGCGCAGTTCATTCCCCGGCAGGTTTCCCGGTCCGGAGCAGAAACGGCTCCGACAGCCGCGCCCGTCGGATAGGTTGAGGACACCTGAACTCGAAACATGGGATGGCTGAGCTCTATGCAGTACATGTGGTCATGGTTGGCCGTGAATCTGGGCAAGAAGGCGGGGCTTGTCACCACGATCGGCCTGTTGATAACGGTCGGACTCGGTTATGGCATCACCAACCTTGACTTCGCCACCGGACAGGACAGCTACCTGAATTCCGGCGACGAGGTCTTCAAGGACAATGTGACCTATCAGGACCTCTTCGGTGGTCAGGCAATGCTGTCGGTGATCTCGATGGACGAGGACCACTTCGTCGATGAACTCTTCACCGAGGAAGGCATCGCCACGTTCGACGAAGTTGGCGACACTCTGCGTGCCGACGACGGTGTGCTGAATGTGATCGACCCGGTGTCGGCGGTCCAGCTCGCACACAACCTCGTCACTTCCGAAGACGGAAATCCATTCAATGCGGTTGCCACACAGGCGCTGCAACACGCCGCGGAGGTGGCAGTCGAGGAAGGCGACGAAGCCAGTGCTGCTGCACGTGAAGCCAACCTTGCCAAGACTGCCGATGAGCTCCTCTCCGCCGGTGCCGACGGGCAGGAATTGACGAACCCCGAATGGGTGCGTTTCCTGCTCTATGAAGAGCAGTTTCCCGAGGGTGGCGGAGTGATTCGCAAGTCCTTGAGGCCGTTCTTCTCGGATGACTCACATGCACTTTCGCTGGTTCGCCTGCAAGGCAACCAGTCGATCGAAGAAGAGGGTTCAACGGCCGACCTCGTGGTGGCCCAGTCCGAGAAGCTGACCTTTCCGGACTCCACAACGACCACCACCGGTGCTCCAGTGCTCCTGAAGGACATCAACGACTATCTCCGCGGTGGGATGCTCACCTTGGGCGGTGCGGCATTGCTGGCGATGGCGGTCATCCTGATTCTCTTCTTCAGGTTCCGCTGGAGGCTTCTGCCGTTGGCTGTGGTGACAGTCGGTGTGATCTGGGCGTTCGGCATGGTCGGTTACATCGGTGTCCCGCTCACTCTGGTGACCATCGCCGCGCTGCCGGTGATGTTGGGCGTCGGCATTGACTACGCGGTCCAGATGCAATCCCGAATAGAGGAGGAGGTGATCATCGATCGAACCAGCCACCCGATTCAGGAGGCGGCAAGGCAGTTGGGCAGCCCGTTGCTGGTGGTCACCGTCAACTCGGCCCTCGCATTTCTGGCGATTCTCGCTGCGAAGACCCCGATGATCCGTCAGTTCGGACTGCTGCTGGCCATCGGAATCGTGGCTATCTGCGTCTCGTCGATAGTGAATCCACTTGCGATCCTGGGCATGCGTGAGTACCGCTCACCCACGAAGGGCAAGTCGTGGGTGGATGGCGGGTTGGCGAAGTTCGTCAACACACTTGGCAGCCTGCCGTCAGCCCTCGGTGGGTTCCTGCTCGTGGGTGCGGTGGCGGTGTTCGCTCTCGGGGCGTTCTACGACAGTGAACTCGAGATCCAGACGGACCCTGTCCGCTGGGTGAACCAGGACACCCAGATCATCGATGACCTCGCCACCCTCGATGAGGAGATCGGTGGAGCGAACGAGATGGGGGTCTATGTGGTCGACACGGAGGGTGACACCCTCTTCACGGACGAGTCGGTGGAATACGTCGACCGCGTGACCAATGAAACGCTGGCTGAATACGACGAGCGACTGCTCGTCGGTTCGTCGATCATCGCTGCCGTTTCCGATCTCACCGATGTGGAAGGTGCTGAACACGTCGCACCACTCGGGGATCACATCGAACAAGCCTGGAACGTGGCTCCCGAGGACATTCAGGTCTCAACCATGTCACCAGAGGCTGATGCGATGAATGTGATCTATCTCGCAGCCAAGGGTTCCCTCGAAGACCGGGCCCCGATTGTTGATGACATCAACGCCCGCACTGATCAGCCCGAGGATGTCCGCATCACTCCTTCGGGGTTGGCAGTGGTAGGGGTCGGGCTGCTCGAGAACCTCACGGACGGTCGGGTGTTCCTGACATACCTCGCCCTTGCCCTGGTGTTCGTCTGGCTGACGATTGCATTTCGTTCAGTCGTTCGATCGGGGCTCGCGATGGTGCCTGTGATGATCGCAGTGGGGGTGGCGTCACTTGTCGCCTACTTCGGTGGATTCAAGCTCAGCCCTATGACCGCTGTGGGTGGACCGCTGGTGGTGGCGGTCTGTACGGAGTTCACCACGCTGATCCTCTACAGATATCTGGAAGAACGCAGGAGGGGTCTGGAACCGCGTGCTGCGATGAACATGGCAGGCGCGCGAACCGGTCGAGCCTTCGTGGTTTCGGCCTTGACCACCTTGGCCGGTGTTGCCGTGATCGCACTGTCGTCGCTGCCGCTCCTGCGTGACTTCGGCATAACCGTGGCTCTGAACGTCACTGTGGCGCTGGCGTCGGCTTTGATCATTCTTCCTCCCCTGGTGATATGGGCCGACAAACGAAACTGGGTGTCGAAGGGGATGATGAAACGCAAGGAAGTGCCCTACATCCAGACCCCGGATTACGCCGGTCCGCCGGAACAGGAGGGCTGAGGCCCCTTCTCTGACAGGCGTCCGTTCACACTCTGTCGATTGTCGCGTCCTCGATTGCCGCGGCCAGGCTTGCGGGGTCCCCGACCGGGGCCTCGCAGGTGAGGTTGCGGCATACCCATGCCAATCCCGGCGCGTCGCGGCCCTGCCAGAGGGATCCTGTTCCACGTTCATTCCATGCGAGCACCGTGCTCGGAGTGAACCGTTGCTGGATGACCGCTGCCATGGGATGACCACCCGTTGTGACAACTTCC